>JAAYIO010000012.1 GCA_012523385.1 Methanomicrobiales archaeon | reverse complement strand
CCATAATTCTGGCGGAATTGGATATTCTCGGTCTTTAGCACATTGACCACTGCCTCGATCCGTTCCTGTTCGGGAATTGGTCCGGTGATGGCAAATACCTCATCCGTGGTCGTTGCCTCAAGCAGGTCTTTCAGGGAGCACTCGAGGTCTTCTAAGTGCCACGAACTGAGGGTCTCCTCGAGTCCTTCCATGTTTTTTTTATCGAGAAGGGCCATGATGACCCTCTTCCGTTCTTCAGGTATGTCCCGGAGAATGGCCCGCATCGGGGAAAGGTGACCGACATGAAGGTCATAGGTGACGCCTGCTGCCCGTAGAATGTCATCAGCGAGAAGGATTATTTCAGCATCCCCCTCAGCGGTGTCTGCTCCGATGAGTTCTGCACCAAATTGCCAGAACTGACGATACCTGCCTTTTTGGGGACGTTCATAACGGTAACAGTCTGAGAGGTAACACCAGCGCAACGGTTTTGCAAGCACCTTTGCTTCATTCACATACATCCGCAGAACAGCTGCAGTGCCCTCTGGACGTAGTGCCAGTGCCCTTCCCCCCTTGTCTTCGAATGTATACATCTCATTGATGATTCCCTCTCCTGAACGGATGGTATAGAGCTCCTGTGTTTCAAACGTGGGTGTGCAGACTTCACGATACCCCCATCGGCGTGCTGCCTCCCGCATCTTCATCTCGATATTTCTGCGGAATTCCATCTCGTCGGGAAGAAAGTCCCGTGTGCCTCGCGGTCGCTGTATCATGTATCTATTTCACTCCTTTTTTTGGGGTTTTTTCCCCGGATCTCTTGACCGGAACTGCTCCCAGTAAACGGTCTGTTGTAGTGGCCGCAGAGCTGAAGACTTTCGTCTTTTCTACTCTTCCCTGCAGGTATAATGCGATGAGAACGATGCCTAACCCAATAAATTCGGCTTCCTGATATGCAAAATAAAGCCCCATAGAAGCAAGTGCAGTGAAGAGCACCCCCATATACGCAGCCCTCCGGTACGTCTGGTCGCCGGTTCGATAAAATATTCGTCCATCACGCAGCCAGAGGAATGCTGCTACGATGACTCCGAAGATAGTTACATAGAGAAGGTATGTTGGTGCCATGCAATACCTAGTTATTTCACGTATACCAATATGATAACTATCAGTCATGAATCCTTATCCGACACTCAGGGATCTTCTGAACGCCTATAAATCAGGAGATATTTCTTTCAGTGAGGCCGAACAGGAGATACACGGCTTTCAGATAGAAGCACTTGGAGAGATAGCACGAATTGACACCGGCCGTATGATGCGATGCGGAATGCCTGAGGTTGTGCTGGGGGAGGGCAAGGATCCGGACCATCTGATTGAGATTATTCTCACGCTGGTCCGAAAAACCGGAAAATGTATTGCGACACGAGTGTCTGAGGATGTCAGTGCAGATATTCAAAAAGTGGCAGCAGATGAAGGTTTTTCCTGTGTGTATCATTCTGCAGCAAGGGCACTTGTGGCCTCCCGTATTCCGTCTCCATCTCTGCATGGGGGTGTCGTTGGCATCATCACGGCAGGCACATCTGATATTCGGGTGGCAGAAGAGGCCCGCATCATTGCAGAAGAGATGGGGTGTCAGGTAATTTCGGCATATGATGTCGGAGCCGCAGGGATACACCGTCTTTTTCCGGCACTTAAACTGATGCAGAGCGCTGATGTCTATATTGTTGCTGCCGGGAGGGAAGGAACGCTCCCATCAGTGGTTGCAGGTCTTGTCAGTCGCCCGGTGATAGGCGTACCGGTATCTACCGGATATGGGTATATGGGAAAGGGGGAAGCAGCACTTGGCAGTATGCTGCAATCCTGCTCGGTGATTGCTGTAGTAAATATTGACGCCGGGTTTACGGCAGGTGCATTTGCGGCACAGATTGCACGGGGAGCAGAGAATGGAAATGATTAGAGGTTTTTATATCGGCCGGTTTCAGCCATATCACTATGGCCACCAGTCCGTTATTATGCAGATCGCAGAAGAGGTGGATGAGCTGGTGATTGGCATCGGCAGTGCACAGTTAAGCCATACAACACATAATCCCTTTACCGCTGGTGAACGGGTTTTGATGATCACCCGTGCACTGGAAAAGTCGCTTTCTCTTCCGTTTTATGTAATTCCTATTGAAGACATTCAGCGAAATGCACTTTGGGTTTCCCACGCACGTGCGATATCTCCTCCCTTTAATGCGGTGTATTCCTCAAATCCACTCGTTGTCCGTCTCTTTAGCGAGAGTGGTACCGAGGTCATCTCCCCGGAGATGTATAAACGGAAGGATCATAGCGGAACAGAGATTCGCAGGCGTATGCTTGCAGGAGAAGACTGGAGAGCGCTTGTTCCGCCAGAGGTGGCCGGTGTGATTGATGAAATCGATGGTGTCAAACGCCTTTTTGATGTATCCGGGAGCGACTGACCCGCATTGCAACCTTTGCAGTGAGATATGAAATGAGAGATCAACAATGAAGGGATGGAGAAAGATAGATGGGTTTTCTGGATAAATTACTGAGACGTAGAGCAGAACCGAAAGAGACAGATCTGGTGTTTATAGATATTCCCGCATGGATTGCAGAGAAAGAGCGTGCCATTTTTGAAGAGGCAGACCGTGCCGTCCGTGAATCACGTCCTCGTGTATGTGAGGCAGTTGGTGAGATGCAGGGGCTAATTGGTGCGCTAAAAAGTGCCAAGCCCGAGGAAAATGAGGTTGTTCACCCAAAACTCCTCAAGGTAGTGGAACAGGGTGTGCCCAACTATGCAGCAGCGATGGAAAAGACCCTCGCTCTTTCGGTTTCAGAGGTTCCCGGAGAATATTATGATAACTGCGTTGAACTGATTGCGCAAATAACAAAGAACACCAAAGGGCCCGGCCGGTACATTGCAAATGTGTTTCCTGCACAAATGAAGGAGATTCGGCTCCAGATCGATGTTATCGGACGCGAAGTAAATGCCCTCTCCAGCGTTCTTGCCACGTCACGGAAGCAGTCCGGCTGGGTCGATGAGGCGACAGAGACGCATGCGCTTCTCCTCGCACATCAGAATAAGCTGGACGAAGCTCTGCGTACTGTTTCTCATCTGACAGAGGAAAACGAGAAACTGGATGCAGAGCTATCTGCCCTCAAATGTGATCTGCAGGTCCTCATTGAGGGGCCTGAGGCTGATGAGTATAATGCACTCATCGCACGACAGGCGACCTGCAAGGATACACTACGTGAGGCAGATGCTGATTATAAGCGCCTATTGTCCCAGTCTGCAAATGTATTCCGGAAGGCCGTCCATTTCTGTGAACTCTCAAATGATAAGGAGACGATTGCACTTCTTAAATCGGTCCGGAGCGGACTTGAGTCACCTTCCTCTGATGAACGAATCCGGGGACTTGCTGCCTACCCGTCCCTCTTTCCTCATCTTGCCCGGATGATCCGTGAGAATGATTCTCTCATTAAAAACAAGGATGAACAGGCACTCTTCTCTGAACAGGATGCGTTTATCATTCCTTTGACAGAAGTCATTGCACAAGCAGATGATCTACATGCAAAGAATGCCCGATTGACGCATGCCTTGGGTGAAGTGGGGTATGTTAGAAGAAAAGCGGGAATGGAGGGCAAAATCAAAAAACTGAGCGAACAAATTGTTCGAAATTCTGCTGAGATAAACGATATACACAATATCTCCGATGAAATTCGTGCTTCAGCGCCGGAGATGGTGGAGCACCTCAGGCTGAATCTGGGATATCTGGCAGGCGAGGGTGTCCATATCAATCTCGTTAAGGTACCGGATTTCTCCTGATTTTCGGGATATATTTTTGTCAGGACTCAGGCGGGTGTAAAGGGAATGAAATCGGTTGATCTGACAAAAGGGCCTATCACGCGTTCTCTTCTCACCATTGCAGCACCCATCGTGGCCGCCAATATTCTTCATTCCATGATGGAGGTGGTCGACCTCTTCTTTGTCGGCCGAATCAGCCAGGCGGCGATTGGTGGTGTAGGTCTTTCCGTCTCCGTTGTTTTTGTTTTGATGACGCTGATCATCGGGCTTGCCAGTGGGACTACGGCATTTGTCTCCCGGTATTATGGGGAAGGAAATTATTCCCATGCCGGACGGGTGTTAATTCAGGCTCTGATACTCGGTGCCGTCTTATCTTTGGTCATATCTGTGGTTGGGTATTTCTTTGCTGATGAGATGCTGGCCATTTTTGGGGCGCCAGACGAGGTGGTAACAGAGGGTGCTCCTTATTTGCAGGTGTTCTCTCTCGGCATTGTGACTCTGGTTGAATTCTGGATTATTTCTGCCTTTTTTCAGAGTATTGGTGACACAAAAACACCTCTTCTCATAGTTCTCGTGATTAACATACTCAATGTCATTCTCGATCCTATCCTCATGTTCGGGTTAGGGATTGCACCGGCGATGGGGGTTTCTGGTGCCGCGGCGGCAACAGTAATTACCCGGGCGGTAGGACTTGGAATTGGTGTTTTTTTACTCCTCCGTCGTCTGAATCAACAGATGGGATTTACTCGTCAGACAAAACCGGATCTTTACCTGATGCACCGCATCATGCGGGTGGCAGTGCCGAATATGGTTCAGTCAGGGGTACGGAGTGTGGGTTCTCTCATCATGTACATCATCATCGCATCGTATGGGACACTCGCCCTCTCCGCATTTGGAATTGTCAGTCGTATTGAGATGCTTGCTATGATGCCGGGGTTTGGTATTGCCACTGCTGCAGCAGTGATGGTTGGGCAGAATATCGGTGCAGGAGACCCTGAGCGGTCAGAAGCGTCTGCATGGAGGGCACTCGTGATATTTGGTGCGTTCATGGCCGTAAGCACGGTAATTGTTCTGACGTTTGGTGGAAACCTTACCGAAATCTTTGACCCGAGCGGTTTGTCGAACGCATGTGCCGCTTCGTATTTCCTGATAGTATCGCCATTTTATGTGTTAATTGCTGTCTCGACCGTCCTTTCGTTTGCCTTAAACGGCGCAGGTGATACGAGAAAGCCGATGTATGCAACCATCATTTCATATTTCCTTCTTCAGGTGCCCCTTGCACTTATTATCCCTAAACTCACCGGAACAGGTCTTGTGGGCGTGTGGTACGCAATGTCAATGGGTATCCTCGTTCAGACCGTTGCCATCTATCTGATGTTTCGGTCCGGAAAATGGAAGGAAATTAAAATTTAATATTCGTGTGTTTCAGAGCGAATCAAAACTGATGCCACCTATTTCATCAGCAATTCCGGCCACTTCCTGTGTTCCGAATGCCGTCATCACGGATGTGAGGTCGATATCAATTGCTACCTCGCACATATAATCGATGATATCAATAGAGAGTTCACGCTTTATTTTAGATTTTTTAATCTGTTCCACAAGGAACGAGATCCGTTCTGGCGGTTCCATTCGGAGTTTTGCCGTACTGACAACGCACATAAAGATCCGTGTCATGTTTCGGTCAGTCCCGGTGATCGTCTCAAAGAAATTTTTGATCACCTGAGCCTGATAGATTTCTCCGCCCATAGTAAACAGAATATATTGATTGATTGTTTATATACGTTGTGGAGAGGAATGTGTGGAATATGGGGTTTTGGCACCGTTGGAGGAAATGTCGTGATGTGATACCCTGTAAAAAAGGGTGAGTGTTATTTGGCTGAGACGATTCTGATGACATCCCCGTCTTTGAGTTCGTGGGTATCTTTAATTCTCATCTTTGTTTTTGCATCAACCGCATGTATGAATCCGTCTCCGATTTCGGAGTGCACCTGATAGGCAAGATCGCGAGGTGTTGACCCGCGTTTCATTAGGAATGCATCGGGGAGTATCCTGCCCTGCCCGTCACAATATTTGTTTTCATCAACCACCGGATAAACAACGATCATATCCAACAGGTCAAAGACCGACCCATTGATCGCCTGCTGAACACCTGTACTGCCGAATCTATCCATAACGCTCTGAATGGCCATCAGGCCTTTCTTCTGGGGGGCACTGAGCTTTGAATCTGGTGGGATGGTGAAGGTGGCATCTCCCGGCAGATAAGTGATGAATTTGCCTTCTGCTGCCTTTCTGAGTGCCAGTTCACTTGCTGAAGAGGCAAATGAGATGCCGGACTTCTTTAATTCGTTGCACATCTCTTCAGATGCGAGGTCAGCCTTGTTTGCCACCACGACCATCGGTTTGCTCATGGGAACAAGGATGGAACAGAATTTGATCAGTTCTTCTTTAGAGCACGATTTTAAGTCAATCTCTGCCTCGCGTTCGGCATCGCGGACCTGTTCATAGGTTATTTTCAGGCCTCCAAGTGCTTCGGCTATGGCATCAAGGATATCGTAGTTCCTCTGCTGGGTTGACCGCTGCATCTTTGACCAGGTTTTATTAAGAATCCCATACACCCACATAGACATTTCATGCTCAATGAATCCGATATCATCGCGGGGGTCGTGTGATCCCGCATCAACCGGGTTTCCTTCACTATCGGTGTTGCCGCTACCGTCAATGATGTGGATGATGGCATCCGCTTCCCTCAGGTGGTCCAGAAACTGGTTGCCCAGACCCCTGCCCTCATGTGCATCAGGCACCAGTCCTGCGACATCAATCAGCCCCACGGGGATGAACCGCACGCCGTCTGTGCAGTGGCCGCACTTTACGCCCAGTTTCTGGCACGCGCAGGTAACACGCAGGTAGGCAACGCCGGTGTTCGCGTCAATCGTTGTGAACGGATAATTTGCAATCTCCACCGGTGCGAGTGTGGATGCCGTAAAAAACGTTGATTTTCCACAGTTTGGTTTTCCTGCAATAGCAATAGTCAGCATGGTAATTCTCTTTCTCTCTCCTATATTGATGCATATCTCTGGCAAATCTGGTGCCTTTGTATGTAGTATCTGGTTATCGTAACAGAGTATAAATGATCAGATGCAAAAAATGTTACCATGAGTTTTTCAGAAAAACCGGTTTACTATTTTGACCGGCCGGGAAAAGATAATTCACACGATGCAGCGAATATTGCAGTGAAACGTGCACAGGACTTGGGAATATCTACTATTGTTGTCGCAAGCACTACCGGAGAAACGGCAAAGATATTTGCTGAGGTAATGAAAAACACCGGAATCCATCTGGTTATAGTAACTCACACAGTTGGGTTCCGGGAACCGGGGGTATGGGAATTCGATACGGGTCTTTTGCCATATTTCAAAGAGCATGGTGCAGATGTGGTCACCGGCACGCATGTCCTCTCAGGTCTTGAACGCGCATTATCCGGAAACCCGAAGGTGGGTGGCGGATCACGGACCGACGTTATTGCAGAAACCCTCAGGCGGACGATTGCAATTGGCCTCAAGGTCGCTGTAGAGTGTACGCTCATCGCCGCAGATCAGGGGAAAGTGCCTGTTGACCGGGAAGTCATTGCTGTGGGCGGTACGGCACAGGGCGCGGATACGGTCTGTGTAGTGCTACCGGCAAATACTGCTCGGTATTTTGATTTGCAAGTTCGTGAAATTGTCGCCATGCCCAGGAATCGCTGATACATTATGGTTCTCAATTCACTCAAAGAAGCATTCAGTTGCCTTAAGCGATATCCATTCCTTCTGTTGTCGGGAATTTGGGTTGGATGTGTAGTTGCAGCTTTTGGCTACTGTAGCGTTCATGGTCTCGAATTCTACGCGTCGACCATTGGATTCTTTGGCGTTATTCTTTTCCCGTTTTTTGTAGGTGCATCCTATGAAATAATCAACTGGGGTGAGAGTTCCCTCTCTGCATACGTAAGGGGGGGTCTTTGGCGGTATTTTGCACTCCTTATTCCGGGAGCCTTTTTGGCATTCTTTGGTGCTATTGGAATTCTGATTTTTTCCCTCGTCTTTACGGCATTCGGAGGTGGGCAGAATGCCCTCCTGATGATTGTAAGTGTATTCTGGATTTTTATTCCTCTGATATTCTTTTTTTTCTTTTATGACGCCGTAGCGGTTCTTGAAAGGAAGAGGGGCGTCTTTGCAACCCTTTTGCAAAGCGTGATATTTGTTCGTTCCCATCCCTTTGGGGTGGTTGGATTTTATCTCGTTTGTTTCATTCTTCTCGTTGTGGTGTTTATGGTCAGTACCTTCTTCGTCTCACTGTTCTTTGCCGGTTCAATAGCTTTTGATCCGTCTCTGGACGTAAACACCCTTATGAATATGACCCTTGAAGAGCAACAGGCCCTCATTGGGGACGACGGGATGGATATTATCGTTGCCCTGTATGCCGTGGTGGCAGGTCTTTTCACCGCGATTCTCCTTCCGTTCAAGGCCTCTTTTTACCTTCGTCATGTTGAGGCTGTCGATGACGATAATCAGGAGGAAATGATTGGGGGGGAAATAATAGATGAGGAGATGATGGAGGGCGGGGTCTATGATGAGAAAGGACGCTGGTACAAATATTCTTAATTCTCATTTTTTTTAAATCACTATTCATCCGCTGAATGAAACGTTTTACTGCATTTACTGGTTCCAAAAAACTGTTGTTATTTTATCTCCAAATTCATCCCGAACACCGTTCTGTCATGGGTATGGAAGTGCACGGGAATTCTTCTGAATAGATAAGAGAGGGAGAGGTGTGGAAATATTCTGTACCTCAGGATGTGATACCCAAATCGGGATAGCCGTATCTTGAATCTTTGTTGTGGGCCAATGTGTATCTTTTTTATGAACTGCCCGGATCCTGTTTAAAAAATTCGTGGATATATTCATGTTTTAAAAAGAGATGAAAACAAAATATACTACTACTGCAAAGATTCCGGATGACAGTGTGGCAAGGAAATTTGTTCCGGCGTTCCCGAATACGTGTTTGTTTTCATATAATGCACCGATGAGACTGTCGATGTTTGTCCCGAAAAATCCGGACAGAATCGTGACTGCGACGAGTGTCAGGTCGGCAACACCCAGCAAATATGCAACAATGGCGATGATGACTGCGCCTCCAATGGCGGCCAGTTCTCCAACCAGTGTAACGCCCCCGTTTGTCCCCCGGGGCACCTCCTTAAATGTCGTAATGAGGCGTGGTGTCTTCCCAACCACGCCAACCTCGCTTGCAAGGGTATCTGAGGTGGCACAGGCAACGCTTCCCAGAAAGAGTGCAATGAACAGAGGTTCTTTCGTAATGCCAAAGAGGATGGCTCCGCTGAGTGCAACTACCCCGTTTGCGAATACATTGAAGTAGCCACGTACACCACCGTGTGATTCTGCTACACCGAGTAATTTCTTCTTCTCAAACCGGAATTTTGTGGTGCCTGCTCCGAGAATAAAGAAGGTGAGCATAATCAGAAACCATTCCACACCACCGGTGAATACGATGATAAGAATCCCCATCAGTGCTCCTGAAAAAAGACCCGACATGTCCGCTGCTTTCAGCTTGTAGGAGAACAACGCAAATCCAAACCCAATGATGACTGCGGTGATGAGGATCGTAGCTTCAACATGGTAGTTAATTTCGTAGAAGAGAAGCATCGTCATTGCAACGCCCAGCGTCTCAATGAAGATGCCATCCTCGCGTTCGCGCAGAATCGCATGGAGCATCAAAGCAACAATTACTCCCGTGACTGCTACAAGCGGGGCGGTGTAGCCCGAATACATCATAACCAGAAATGCGCTGATGAATGCGGCGACAATAAATGGGATATATCCTTTTTCGCCCTTTCCCGTGATTCGATAGGCAGCTTCACCGATGATTACAATGGCAAACGTAGTGGAAAAAACCACCAGTGGTATGAGTTCAAAGCGATAAAGCGCCGCTATGGTTGCGATAGAAAAAGATGTGTATCGGGATTTTTTTATGAGAATGAACAGTACGCAGATGAGCACAACAAAAAGCGCGAGAAGCCAGTGGGGGGTGACATATGGGGCAATGATGATGCATAGCAATGCAAGAACCGACGCTGCCCACATCCCTGTGTCCTGTTCCATTGCAGCTATTTTAGTAATTGATGGTTAATTGGTTTATGGTTACGTATGGTGGTACCCTGAACATCGTAGGTTTTTGTCAGACAAAACAAGGGACACAATCTCCGGTGACCACATGATCACGGAACACTATTAGGAGAAAAAACAACTAATATTCTCAAAATGTCGCGATCAACCGAAATACCGAAGGCGTATGATCCCAATCCTGTAGAGGAGTACTGGTTACAGGAATGGAAGGATGAGGACAATTATTTTGATCCTGTCTCAACAAAACCCCGGTTTATCATCGATACTCCTCCCCCATACCCGACCGGTAACTTCCATATTGGAAACGGGTTTAATTGGTGTTATATCGATTTTATCGCACGATATAAGCGAATGCGTGGATATAATGTCATGTTTCCTCAGGGGTGGGATTGTCACGGCCTGCCCACTGAAGTAAAGGTGGAGGAGACTCATGGCATAACCAAAAATGATGTGTCTCGTGATGTTTTCAGGCAGATGTGTCATGATTTAACGATTCAGAATATTGAAAAGATGCGCGCGACCATGCGGCGATGTGGATTCTCAATTGACTGGAGCAACGAATATGTCACCATGTTGCCGGAATACTATCGGAAGACTCAGATATCATTTCTCAGAATGCTAAAATCCGGCGATATATATCAGAGTGAGCACCCGGTAAACTTCTGTACGCGATGTGAGACTGCCATTGCCTTTGCCGAAGTGACCTATGATGACCGGACCACTCTCCTGAATTTCTTTGACTTTGATGGCGTTGAGATTGCCACCTCCCGTCCTGAACTTCTTGCAGCCTGTGTTGCTGTTGCTGTTCATCCAGACGATGAGCGGTACGCAGGAACCGCAGGGAAGACTCTCAAGGTGCCACTCTTTGGCTACAGTGTGCCGGTGATTACTGATGGTGCTGTTGATCCTGAGTTTGGCAGCGGTGCGGTGATGATCTGTACGTTTGGTGACAAACAAGATGTGCACTGGTGGAAACAGCATCAGCTTGATCTCAGAAAAGCTATTAACACCTCAGGCAGGATGACCTCCATTGCCGGCCCCTATGAGGGTCTGACAACAAAGGAATGCCGTGAGAGAATCCTTGCAGATATGAAGGAGCAGGGTATACTCAACCGTCAGGAGAATCTGGAACAGCGTGTTGGGGCCTGCTGGCGGTGTAAGACACCGATTGAGATTCTCAGTGAACGTCAGTGGTTTGTAAAAATTCACAATGAGGGTATCATCAAAGCGGCAAAAGAGATCAAGTGGATGCCTGATCACATGTATAGCCGTCTGGAGAACTGGGCATCACAGATGGAATGGGACTGGTGCATCTCACGTCAGCGTGTGTTTGCAACACCCATTCCCGTCTGGTTCTGTGATGGATGTGGTGCGACAGTTCTTCCTGATGAAACAGATCTGCCGGTTGATCCAACAGCAGTAACTCCGAAGAATGCCTGCCCAGTCTGTGGTGGGACTTCATTTACTGGTGAAAAGGATGTGCTGGATACGTGGATGGACTCCTCTATCTCTGTCTTAAATGTCACCGGCTGGGATGGTGGGGATATTCCGGAGCGGTTCCCCGCACAGATTCGCCCGCAAGGTCATGATATCATCCGGACATGGGCATTTTACACCATTCTGCGTTCCCTTGCCCTGACGGGGTCAAAACCATGGGATGAAATTCTTGTGAATGGGATGGTGCTTGGCGAAGACGGCTTTAAGATGAGCAAGAGCCGGGGTAACATCATTCCTCCCGAGGATATTCTCAAGGATTATGGGGCAGATGCGTTCCGCCAGTGGAGCGCTATTGGTGCGGCAACGGGATCTGATATCGTCTTTTCCTGGAATGATGTGGTGGCCGGGTCACGGTTCCAGACCAAACTCTGGAATATCGCGCGGTTTGTGCTGATGCAGGCAGGGGACTCGGGTGATTTTACTGAAGATTCCGTGACGGTTCTTGCCGACAAGTGGCTGATGTGCCGTCTTTCTGCAACGGTTGCAGAGGTGACTGGGGCAATGGAGTCTTATCAGTTTGATCGTGCCATCCGTGGCATCCGTGAGTTTTCCCGCGATATCTTTGCTGACAATTATATCGAACTGGTGAAAGGCAGATTGTATGAAGACGAAGGGCCCGCACGAGACAGTGCGCTCTATACTCTGCGAGCGGCCCTTGCTACTATCTGCAGGATGTTTGCACCGATTACGCCATTCTTTTCGGAAGAGTGTTTTTCCTATCTGAATGAAGGAAGTGTGCATGCCGCAGGATGGCCCGACCTTTCATTTGTCGATATGGATGCGGCGCGTAATGGCGCTTTGCTTGTAGAAGTGGTCTCTGAAGTACGCAGGTTCAAGCATGACAATGGTATGGCACTCAATGCCCCTCTCGGGCAGGTCGTTGTGTATGCGAATGAGGGAATTGAAGATGCTGGTGACGCATCCCGTGCTTTGAATGCGAAGGTGAGTTGGACTACGGAAAAACCGCACCTCGAACAGGTGGTCTCCGATGTGAACTTTTCAATGGGAATCATTGGTCCCGCTCTGAGAAACAAGGCGCGTGGGTTTATGGATGCAGTGCGTGCCCTCCCTGAAGCAGACCTCCGCAATGGTGTGTCGCATGTGACCGTTGATGGAGAAGAGGTGGCTGTTCCGGAGGGTGCCTTTGAACCCGTCTATGTCTACCGCGTAGCAGGAGCAACCGTGGATGTGCTGACCCTGAAAGAGGGGGTCATTGTCACGGTTTTACGAATTGCCTGATACTTTCGGCAACGAAATTCCCAATTATCTCTTTTTCAAGCATTGCGTCAATGATCACAAACCGTTTTGGATCGTGTTCTGCTGCCATCAGGTAATTTTTCTGAACACGGGAAAGGATGTCGGCCTTTTCAAAGTGTTCTGTATCGTCACGGTCGTCAGAAAGGCGTTTCATTGCGTTTTCAACCGGCATGGTCAAAAGATAAGTGCGGTCAGGAAGAATAGTCCAACCGTGGTGTACTGCCTTTAACCACTCATGGGCGTTTGGAAGAATGCCATCCAGAGTGACGGATTGATAGGTGAAGCGTGAATCACTGTATCTATCGGAGATGACCAACTTTCCTTCCAAAAGAGCCGGGCGAATAATGTCGCGGATGTGCGCGGCATGATCTGCGGTGAAAAGGAGTGCCTCTGCGATTGGATCTATCTCTT
>JAAYIO010000164.1 GCA_012523385.1 Methanomicrobiales archaeon | reverse complement strand
GCATTACCCCGGAGGATGTCACAGCAGGGAACACGGTCTGCATTACCCCCAATGAACGCGAGTGGCGGATTCCCATTATTATGGCTGAAGAATGGGGCATGACTGCAAGGACATCACCGCCGCCGGTGCCGGTAACAGTCACTCTCCCTTTCCCCGCAGACGGGACGGATGCTACGTGGATAACCACTCCGCTGCCTGCTTTCGCACGATCACGCCCACCCCTGCCCGTTACTGCCATCCAACGGTATGCCTCGGGAATGGATGGAAAGGATATAAATCCGGTAGAAATCCTGCAGTCAGGGAAAAGAGATACTATTGCTGCACGGGAAGGAAACCTGCTGCACGCGATATTCGCCGGGATGAGCCCCGCACGTGCCTGCACCCTTCACGGGTTCTCGGCGGATGCGACACGTCTCTCTGCCTGTGAAAAGGCTCACCAACAGTTCTCTTGCCATCCGCTCATCCGTGAGAGCATTGAGCATCAGTGTGAAGTGCCCTTTGTCCACCGATTTGGAGAGGTGATGGTCCGGGGCGCCATTGACCGAATCATCCGAACGGCAGACGGAAAGTATGCGGTTATTGATTACAAAACGGGTCCGGATCCGGGAGAGGGGCCCTGCCGAGACGAGTATGCCATCCAGCTTGCGGTCTATGCCGATGCTGTCCGAGCCTTGACGGGTGAACTACCGGAAACCTGGCTTTACTACACCAGGACGGGGAGAATGGTGCACGTGACTTCTGATATGGATGCGGCACGGGCAGCGGCGATCGAGGCGGAGAGGCATTGGTAAGATAGAGGGAAATTGAGAGGGATATAGGAATTTATACCCATATTCTTTTCAATAGATATGAAAACAGAGAAATACACCTGAATTGCCATCTTTTTAGATATTAAGATAGATATTCTGCATTTCGAGTCAAAAAGATCCCATTACCTCTAATAACACGGAATTTGAAGACTTGGATTACCC
Source organism: Methanomicrobiales archaeon (assembly GCA_012523385.1). GTDB lineage: Archaea > Halobacteriota > Methanomicrobia > Methanomicrobiales > Methanomicrobiaceae > Methanogenium. The sequence goes on along the minus strand of JAAYIO010000164.1, from coordinate 656 downwards.
CCTATTTTTATATATAATCTAACCTAAACACCCCCAACCATTATTTAAATCACCCGTCATTGATATATATGCATATGCAATTCACACGAAAGATATATATTATTTAGAATACGATAGGGGGTCGAGTTCTATGTCAACAAACCCTGATCTCTTTAGTGACCGAATCCATCATTCGGGCAACCAGTACCGTGAGGATGAATATGATGTCTTCGAGTGCCGGCTTTCAAAAGAGTGTGAGGCCGTCTTCGCGGACCGGAAGTTCGACCGGAAGCTTACCCCGTTGTTTCAGGAATAACCTAACACCCAGAACCATGTGAACAGGGGTAAATTGTTTTTAAAGATGGTATTCATGGCTTCCCAGAAGACATACAGATCCGTCTCAAAATATGTATGAATCTACTTATCCCTCATGCCAGAAATCTCACATCACAGCACATTTTGATTGCGGTTTCTTATAGTTTCGGGGGTGTTTTTAACCATATCACCCTCCAGAACACCCATACAAAACACCGCCCTTATCTCATCTCTCGTGCATATTATCCTATAATAGCTGCAACGACAGGAGAAAAAGGAGAATGGATACCGGATTTGCATACAAAGCGATATCGGTGACCGGGAGACGCCCCAACAATGAAGATGCATGGAAAGTATCCCAT
>JAAYIO010000163.1 GCA_012523385.1 Methanomicrobiales archaeon | reverse complement strand
GTCTGTGAATGGTGCAAAAGTGCGAACGTTTTAGTGAATACGTTATTATGCGCTCTAAATAAGGAAAAGGGCCAGTATTATCCGTTTAACGTTTGCACTTTCGTTTACACTTCAGAATAAGTAAGTGTAAATGTGCAAACAAGTCAGGGTATGTTCTGTGTTTGGTTATCTGTGATCTGCAGCGTTGTGAAATGTGACACAACCATTCTCAAACCAATAATAGCAAATCATAGGTATTTATGGCAAAATCCTGAAATTTCTGAGATACTATCCAAAACTCCAACCAGTGGTTGGAGAAACAGATCGAACACCACCCAGAAAATAAGAGAAAAAGGGTTAGTTCTCTTCATAACTTTTAATGATCAGAGGCTTAGCACGTTCCAGATCCTCATCTGACCGAATCACGATCTCCAGATCACCGGTTCCCAAGTGGCCGATATTCCTCAAATCCCGTGTGAATCCTTCTTCTAAGGTGATCTCATCTGGATTGAGACGGAGATAGAGAAGCATCTGATTTGAGGGAGGGAAAACTTCAACCGTAGTGAAGTTCTTTATCCGCCGGAATGCAGCATAAAATTTGGTTGTTTTCACCTGGACATCATCACCCAATGCCATGGCGAACGCCTTGAGTGATTCGTAGCGATCTTTTAAATCCGTGTTTGAGATTTCGAGGGATTCACTGAATGTTCTACGTGCAGACCCTTTTTTCCCTGTGGGTTGAGGGGAGGTATTTTTCTCCACCACATTCTGGGATGTTACATTTACTAATTGCAGAAGAAGGAGTGATTTCTCAAATTGCTGGTAGCGAATCAACTCCACATTCCGATTAATCTGCTGAACCGCATGGAGATCGTATTTCGTGAAATCCCCCGCAATGCAGAGGAGTCTTGGACCGCTCCAGTCTATAATATCGTCAGCCCTCTTGCCGGTTATTTTTAGGTACAGAAGTTCAAATTCGGCTTTATGGTCAAGAAGCCAGTCAAGATAGTAGAGACCCTGATTGATGACATTCTCATTGATTGCCCGCTTATATTCAATGATGACCGGAGAGCCGTTTTCATCTATACCGAGCGTATCGATACGCCCGGCATGTGTTTTTCCGGTGGTATACTCACTGGCCAGAAATGTGACGCCCAAGAGCTGTTCAAGGTTCTTTTCCATGTATAATTGCAGAGATTTTTCAAGAGCAACGGATGACCCTTTTATTTCTTTTGCCTGCAAACCGTCGATACGAAAAATACGGATACCTCCCATTCTCTCACCCCCGTGGCGTCTGAGCCGCTTTCATAATGTATTCGTAATCCTCTTCCGGTATCGTCCGCATTGCCTGTCCCCGGATGTGCCCGGTCCACTGTGTTTTGTTTTTAATGAATGCCAACTTCGGGATCAACGATTTGAACTCCACTGGTGGATCAAATAGTTCAATTTTTTTTAGTTTTATCCGCAGAGGGAAAACTTCATCCCCGAGTTTGGGAGGTGCAATGAAGACCGGGCTGGAATCCTCATACACTTCAGATGTGATCTCAAAACATCCGGTGATTGCAGGAGGGAGGGTTGTTTCCTTGTCGATTATTTGTTGCCCGACATAGACCAGCAGGGTGTCACCGATTTTGGCCTTGGTTATGGTATTGATATGTCTCTTTGCAACACCCCAGATCTGCTTTTTAATGGTGACTGATGAGTTGTCGCGGTTGGAGATGGCGAGCCAGTGGTTCATAGTGGATTGTTTCCCGTGGTTTGAGATAAAAGTGTAGGTGAGTATGTTTGTGTCAGGATTATTGTAATCGTCATCTCTGTGAAGCATTTGACAGCAGATAAATC
>JAAYIO010000162.1 GCA_012523385.1 Methanomicrobiales archaeon | reverse complement strand
GCTCGTAATCGCTTCGATGGGTTCGTTCTTCACCCCTTCCGGGTTCATGTTCCAGTAATCAAAGTTATTCCAGAAATCAAAGACCTTGAAATACTCTTTTTTCCCGTTCGGGAGCCAGTCACGGTGCTTACATACCGCATCTGAGCGTGTTCCTCTCCCCAGCATCTGCCAGAATTTGATCTTGGAAAAGACCGGTTTTGCAAAGACAAGATTACACACCTCTGGCACGTCAATGCCGGTGTCAAGCATATCAACCGAGATTGCAACACGCGGAAACGATTCCTTCTCAAAGTCCTGAATAAGAGCCTGTGCACGGGGATCTTCTGAAACAATGATACGGGCAAGATTCCCTTTGTATTCGGGATAAAGGTCATTGAACGCCTCATGGAGCCGGTTTGCATGCTTCTTTGATATGGCAAAGAAGATCGTCTTTGCCGGAAGCGTGCCGGTCTCGTCCATCTGGCAATTCTCCATGAACTCCCGGACAATCGCTTCAGACGTTCCCTTAACAGCAATCTTCTTTTCCAGAGCAGAGCCATCGAAATCAATCTCATCCGGATCGATACCCAGTTCAATAAGCCGGTTTCGTTCGGTCTCGCTCAGATCAGTTGGCTTCACCCCTTCAATCTGGAAGTGAGTCTGAGCACCCATGATGTTCTTCCTGAAATCACAGAGAATACCATCACGCACCGCCTCCTCATACGAGTAGAGAGCGGTTGGTGCCTGATCATCACACCCAAAGAACCGGAAGGTGTCACGGTCTACAAGGTCAGCGGGTGTAGCGGTCAGCCCGATCTGGATGGCATCAAGATACGTGAATACATCCCGCCATTTATTGTAGATACTGCGGTGTGCCTCATCAGAGATGATAAGGTCAAACTCACCGGGCGAGATGCGATACTGTCCTTTCTCATCTTTCTGGGTATAAATTTCCTGAAACGTCTGGATGGTGGAGACATAAAGGCGTTTTTCCTTGTTGAAATTCCCTTGCAGGATCTTATCCTTTGCCTCCTGCGGGAAGAACTCCTGAAACCCTTTGTTCCACGCCTGATCACGCAGTGCCCTTCTGTCTGCAAGGAAAAGCACGCGGTGTGCACGGTTCTCCTGCATCAGGGCATCGATAATAGCCATCGCCACACGGGTCTTTCCCGTGCCTGTCGCCATCACAATCAGCCCTTTCCGATGACCGTTATGAATGTGCTCCACGACCCGTTTGACATTCTCGATACTCTTCGGACGGTCAACAATGTCGGTATTGATTCCCCTCGGTGTATTCGGTTGAACCTGCTCATTCTGGAAGCGAAGCCGCTCAAGGTCTTTGCGGGCGTAGAACCCTTTTACTAATCGGGGAGGGTAACGCTGGCGATCCCAGAACCAGATCTCATAGCCGTTGGTGAGAAAAATAAAGACATCCCGACCAGTCTGGCGTTTGATATCATCAGCATATTGTTCGGCCTGTTTTTGACCGATATTAGAGTCTTTTGATGTCCGTTTTGCCTCAATGATGGCAAGGGGATTTCTCAGGGTGTCAAGCAATAGATAATCAGCGTATTTACTCTCAAGGTCATTTTTGAGTGTCTCTCCCACGGTCTTGTAGTCGCAGGCATTGAAATCAGACTGCTTTGTATCAACCTCAGAGATGACATGAGAACGATTGTTAACATCCCAGCCCTGTTCCCTAAGGAGGACATCTATCTTTTGTTTACGCGTCTGATTTTCATTGAGATCCATGCAACCACACCGAATTAAGGAGATAATTGAATTGAGAATATATTCAAGTCAATAATTGACTCGTTTGTTACCATACATCAACCTTATGGTATCTGTTTTTATATTGATTAATAGTCATCAATAAAAATTCAGAATAAACACCAAAAAGAGGTTGAATAACCTCAACAAAAAAGAAAAATGAGAAAGAAATTTCAGACATATACCGGAAAATTAAGACAGCTGAGGTTTGAGATACTCTTTTTTTAATTGATGGAAAAGGTCATTAAAATTTCCTTGAATTCCTCTGATGTAAACTTTCTCTGGGTCTTTCGCCCGGAGAGACCATTTTGCCGACGTCGGAAAAATGGTCTGCACCATCCCCGTGTGCATTTATGCAAAGGCATCTCTATCAGATTATTTTGAGAGATTCGTGGTCAACCAAAAGAATCACCTCCCGCGAATTCCCAATGTGCGCCCGCCTGCGCAGGTCGATGAACCTAAGGTCAGAGAGATGGGTGAGCCATCCATGAAACCCGGAATACGAGATATTCTGTGTTGCTCTGAACGAATCATAGAGGGGGCCGGAAAGGATGGGAACGTTTGGATTATCCCGTTTCATCTGCGCAATATGGCAGAGCAGTCGTTCTTCATTCGGCTTCAGACCCTCTCTGAGATGAATGAGGTGGGCACTCTGAGCGATTTCGAAGGCTCGCGTGACATCGTCATCGGTGACGACAGTTCGGGCATCCCGTTCGGCATTGAGAACGGCATGTTTCAGAAGATCGATGCCGACCCGGAGATCGCCTTCTTCTTTGGTGAGATCCGTGATGCGGTCGAGGATGACGTGAGGAACCACGCCGGGATAAAGGCCCATGCGGATACGGTCATGCAGAATAGTCCGCACCTGCTCCCGTTGGTAGCAGGTAAAGGGGATCTCTTCAGGTTGCCAGACGGAGATCACTGCCGGGTCAAGGATCATGAGGGGAGGAAAGGTATGGTCGCTGATGGTGGTGAGAACACCGGTCTTTACTCCCGGATAGTTTTCGTACATCCTGAGGAGGGAACGGACAATCACATCGAACTGGTCGTTGTGGCGGAGGTAGTGGGCGTCGTCCAGACAGACAATGAGAACCGCTTTGCGTTTGATGAGTTCCTTTGCGATGGGATCAATAAGCAGGTGGGGATGAACGCCCGAGTTCGGCGGCTGGTGTCCAAAAAGCCGTTCAAAGATGACTGCAAAGACCCGGCAGGTGGTGTTTGCGCTATTACAGTTGACAAAGACCGGCACCACGCTCTGGGTAGTCTCCTCAAGTTCGCTGAATATTCGGTGGACGCAGGTGGTCTTACCGGTCCCCGGCGGGCCGCGAAGATTTGTATTGGTGGGGCTCGCTCCTCGCAGGGCAGGGCTGACGGCTCCGGCGAGTTGTTTGAGCTCCTGGTCGCGGTAGTGGATGGTTTCAGGGGTATATTGTAATTCAAAGACTCCGGTGTCGCGGATGAGGGTCTGGTTGTGCATGAGGTAGTGAAACGACATGGAAAGCAGTTGGAGTGAGAGGTGATATTGACTGAGCGGGCGGGGGGCGAAAGTGAAGAAAGATTACTTCACCCCATCCCCAACCACTGCACCACCCACGTCACAAGTGCCCCTGCGACCCCACCAAGTCCCGCGACAACACCCCCGGTAAGCTTATCTGCCCCGACCTTTTCTGCCTGCCACTCTTCGAGGTCGCGGATGC
>JAAYIO010000161.1 GCA_012523385.1 Methanomicrobiales archaeon | reverse complement strand
CGAGAGGTTCCCGGAATACCGGATTGCCCTTCTGACAAACGGGAGTCTCTTTGCTGACCCCGGTATACGGGCGGAAGTGGCAGAGATCGATGTCATCGTGCCGTCGCTTGATGCGGTATCTGAATCGATATTTCTGAAGATTGATCGACCCAGCAATTCCATCACAGCAACTCATGTCCGTGATGGCCTCGTCGCCCTCAGAAAGGAGTTCAAGGGCGAGATATGGCTCGAGATCTTTATCGTTCCCGGTTTAAACGACACGGACGAGGAACTACTCTTTCTGCGGGACGCAATTGAAGAAATTCGCCCTGAACGGGTGCAGGTAAACACGCTGGACCGTCCCGGCATTGTTGACTGGATCACGGTTCCTACCGCAGAGGAGATGGAACGGATTACCAGTGCTCTTGGTTTTCCCGGAATCGAGGTGGTGGAAGCACTTTCGTCACGCTCAGATATCGCCTCATTTTCACAGGATGTCCGTGAGTCGATTCTCGGAACGATTCGGCGGAGACCCTGCACGATAGATGATCTCAGTCGGGTTCTTGGGCTGCATGCAAATGAGGTGCGAAAATATATCGATCCCCTTCTTGCTGAGGGGTGTATCACAGAAGAGCGGGAAGCCCGGGGGATATTCTATCGGGCCCGGTAAGGGATGGAATGGCGATCATCTGACCTTTAAGCAGAGGTAATAATCACGAAATATTTTATCCATCATGATACCTACGAAGCTCTTTGAAGTCAACAGAACGTTCATTCGCTTATCCATCGTATCATCAGGTGTTGATTGATATGAAACAATTTGGATTATTCGCCCTCTTCCTTTGCTGCTGTCTGGGGGCAGGAGTGCTCGCATGTGGCTGTATTGGAAGCGAGACAAAAGACCCGAACACCGTGAGTGGGAGCGGAACGGTGGTGTACCATAATCTCGAAGGCGGGTTTTATGGTATCATTGCAGACGATGGCACCTCGTATCTCACCATTAATCTGCCGGATACCTGTAAACAGGACAACCTCGCTGTCACTTTTACCGGTTTTATCCGTCCAGATGTGGCCACCATCCAGCAGTGGGGCACTCCCTTTGAACTGACTGAGATTTCGTGCGATGGACAGACGGTGAAGATCGATTCCTCGGGGAACTGATCCTCATTTCTTTCTCTCATTTCCCTCTGTCTTTGTGCCTGTTTCCTTAACCCGTTTTTGAAAACTTCCATCATCAGAGGGGGTAAAAGTTACTTTACCTCTCCCTGTAGGCTAATCGTTATCTCTGTTACCGGAATGGTCTTTCCTGACATTTCCAGTGCACGGTCAACGACACGTCGCACACCGCCACAGCATGGCACCACCATACGGGCGATGGTTATTGATTTTATCGGATGGAATGAGAAGATATCTGCCAGTTTCTTGACATAACCGTCAATATCCGCGTCTAATTTCGGGCAGAAGATGACGAGGATCTTGCCTCGCAATAAATCCGAATGAAACCCTCCGTAGGCAAAAGGAACACAGTCAGCTGCTATCAGCAGAGCAGCATTGTGGAAATATGGATTGGATGCGTTCAGAAGGCTGAGCTGAACCGGCCACTGGCGCAGTTCTGATTGTGCATCACCCGATGAGGCACGCTCTCCGCTGGCATGAACATCCCGTACGATGGTTTGGGCGGCGGTTCCCGGACACGTAGCACACGGAATTTTGCCGCCCTTTGTGGGTTTTTGAGAACATCCTCCCGCATTATGATCCGGAATAGCAAGGCCATTTTCCAGCAGGTACTCGATTGCCTGATTATACAGTTCCGTTTCCCCGTGTCCTGCAAGGTGCTCGAGATGGGCCCGGATAACTCCCGCTCCCTGCCGTGCGATATTTGCCATCACAACCTTCTCGTTATAGGGTTCTGCTTCGCGCTCGATGACGGTGATTGCCCCCTCCGGACAGGTCCCCATGCAGGCCCCGAGGCCGTCACAGAAGAGATCGCTTACGAGGCGTGCTTTTCCGTCGATGAGCTGAAGTGCTCCTTCCGGACAGTCGGGGATGCACTCGCCGCACCCCGTGCATTTGTCTTCATCGATGTTGATTATTTTCCGTTTCATGTATTTTTTCACCGTGCCGATAGTAATCAGATGGATGGCATCGTTTAAAAATTCGTGTCTGGTTACTCGAAAGATATTCAACGAGCGTTTTTGAATTAATGCATTAGAACAAAAAGAAACACATATCGTCTCTTTATTGAAATAATTGTTCTAAAGGTAACATTGTATGGCAGAATTTCTCGATAATACAGGGAGTAGCCCAGCGCTAACCGATCTGATAAAGAATTCCGAAAAGGAGCTTTATCTGATCAGCCCTTACATCAAATTAACATCGATAAATAGGAATTATATCCAGAATTGTGAAGGGAAGGATTTCAGTATCAACATCATTCATCGAGATGATGCCCCATTAAAGAATGAAGATTTGCTTATCCTAAAGAATTTGAAAAACGTCAGAATATACTCATGTGCTGATTTGCACGCCAAGTGTTATCTAAATGAAAATTTTGGTGTCATTTCAACCATGAATATGTACGAGCACTCCCAGACAAGCAATTGGGAGATGGGGGTAAAATTCTCAAAAAAAGATGACCGCGAACTTTTCGATAATACCTATAAAGAAATTCTTAGTATTGTTAAAAGAAGCACGGAACAACCCAAAGAGAATGTTGCAACGAAAACCAATTCCCAAAGACCAAAATCCGACTGGAATAAAGCCCCACAGAAGATGTCCTCCACACTTAAAAATCCACTAAAAAAAGGGTTTCTGGATAAAATCGCCGATAGCATATTGGGGGAAACAGGATATTGTATTCGTTGTGGAGAAATGACCGGTTATAATCCCGAAAAACCCTTCTGCGAGACATGCTATCCATTATGGGCTAAATTTAATAATCCGTCCTATCGGGAAAAATACTGCCATATCTGTGGAGAAAAGGCTTCAACAACAAAAGTCAGACCGGTCTGCAATGATTGTTACAATCATCATTTCAGATGATTTCTTAAGTCTGAATTCATAATTTTTTCAATAACGGCGAAACGTGATGCCTGTAATCCTTAGTAATTCACCGAATCGCTGAATTCTTGTTACTTCCTAAAGGGGATTTCCAGATTGTTTTCATCATTTTCAGATGCATATTCCTGCGGGATGATGATGAGGAATTCTATGTCAGTTTATGATATTATTTATTTTTAAGATATTTCAGCGTTGAATAAGATTATTCCCTTACCGTAGATTCATAAATTTCCCCATCGATTAGGGGAATATCTGGTATGGAGGGAATGATTTTTGATCACAGGTTGTCCACACCCCACATTAAGGAATAAAGTTGAAAAGAAGATGGCAAACATACTCAAACAAGAAACCAAAATGATCGTAAAGTGAGTAGATAAGCTGAAAAATTTGTGTTAGAGAGTTGGAAAAATCTTTTTTCGGAAATTGTCAAAAGAGCAATTACATACAAATATGTGAAAATACTCCCGGGCGGATTCGAACCGCCGTAACCAGCTCCAAAGGCTGGTATGATTGACCGCTACACCACGGGAGTACATACAGACACAACAACACTACATTGTGTGCCTCAATCTATTTCATCTGCAACAATTTTAGTGTTTCCCGGAATCGGATGATACAGATGGGATTGAAGGAACCAAAATGGGTTAGATTGAGGGTCTGTATCCGTTCACTCCCCCTCTGTTTCACTCAGAATCCTTATCCATTCCGATGAATTTGATGAGTTTGGTGGGTTTTAACTCCTCATTCAACAATCCAAGCCTTTTTTCCCGTCAAACAAACCAGCAGATCCCGGTTCCCTTTGCGGATTTTCGTGACTGTCCGTGGATTACCCTGGGTGGTGAACCAGAACGTCTCCACAGCTGCACCACATATTTAATCGGGTTGGTTCCGTCACCGAGACTTGATTACTATCAAATACCAGACAGAGTAACGAATAGCCAATGGCAGCAACAATCACAGAGAAGATCTTTTCCCGCAGATGCGGGCAGGAGATCTCAGCAGGTGACGTTATGATGGCCCCCATAGATGCGGCCATGATTCACGACATCACCGGTCCGCTTGCAATCACGAAGTTCCGCGAGATGGACGGGACGACGGTTTTTGACCCCGCGAAGATCATTATGCTCTTTGACCATCAGGTCCCGGCCGATTCCATTCCTGCAGCAGAGAACCATAAATTCATGCGGGCATTTGCTGCCGAACAGGG
>JAAYIO010000160.1 GCA_012523385.1 Methanomicrobiales archaeon | reverse complement strand
GGATAACGACGGGACAGAGAGAGGGGGGGCTTGTCCGGATACCGCAATCTTTGCCGGCCGGGTGGAAGGCAGAATTTCGGTTTCTGCCGGATCGGGTATTGAGGGAGGGGAAAAACCAGCCGAAACAGGGCCCGGCGGGGCCGCCGTTTCTGCAAGCATACCACTCACCAGATCTGCCATCCGGTCCCGTTCATCAACCGGTTTAAACCCGCCTCCCCCGTCAAATACAAAGACCATCGTCCGTTCACCCCTTTCAGAAATGACCGAAAGAGAGATGGAAGGCTCACCTTTTGCAGTCTGACTCCGGGAGAACGCCGACACCGTGCTGAACACAACATCAACCGCAGGTGCATCCGGATAATCCGGTTGGGTAAGAATGAGACGTTTTGGCGTGAGGAAGAGATCAAAAAAATGAGATTTGACCCTGACTGAAGGTGAGGTCGTCACCAGTTTTTCGTCATCGCCGAGGTCAGGATATATCGTATAATCACCTAAAATATGTTTTGTTTAGATTAAAATATAGTATCGCTCTCATGCATGTCAAATATCCTTGCCAAAACCCCTCTGTTTCCGAGCAGTCAGGTATATCTTTCCATTCACCTCTATATTCACGCATGACAGATCACGCATACCGGCGTCTCTGTGCCGGCATCCTTATCCTCATCGCAGTCGCCCTCCTCCTCTGCCCCGCCGTTGCAGGATTAGCACAGTACCGCATCCATACGAACATCGATAGTGCACAGGTATATTTTGACAACGTATATCAGGGCCAGACCTCAGGAGGGGTTCTGACCGTCAGCGTCCCCATTTCCCGTTATACCACAGTTGAAATACGTAAGGTCGGTTATACCAGCGTTTCACAGAACCTGCCCTACGTCCCGGACGGGTCATCCACGGACATCTATTTCACCCTCAACGCAGACAGTGGCACGGCCACGGCTACGCTTGCGGTGAAGACCAATCCTTCCGGCGCCTCAGTCTATGTCAATGGCATTTATCAGGGAACCGGCCCAGTGACCGTCGCACATCTCCGTCCGGGCACCTATACCGTGATCGCAGAAATGCCGGGTACTCAGAGTGCAACACAGACTGTCACCCTGACCACCAACGAACATCGTATTATCACTCTGAATCTGGGGGGTAGCGGAACGATCACCTTTACCTCAGAACCTTCTGGTGCGTACGTCTCCCTCAATGGCGTCATCATCGGCACAACGCCTTATACAAAGAGCGACATCAAACCGGGGGAGCACCAAATCGTCATCACAAAAAATGGCTATTACAACTGGCGTGAAACCATTGACATGAGCGGTGGCGGCGCCAGGTACATCTATGCCGTCCTCAATTCTGTCACACCGGAGAATACCATCCAAATCCGCTCAATCCCGTCCGGAGCCGCAATATATCTCAATGGCATTTATCAGGGTGAAACAATGAAAAATGGATATTTCCCCATTAATAATATCAAAACCGGACAGCATACCATTCTCCTCAAAATCAACGGATACAAAGACTACCAGAAGATCATCTCTCTCTCGGAAGGACAGACAATCACCGTCTCTGCCGATATGGAGGTGGGATCCGGTAGTGCTACCCCCACCCCCTCCGCGGAGACCGGAAAACTTGCGCTGAGCACTAGCCCACCGGGTGCCCAGATATTTATTGACGGCAGCCTCTCCGGACGGATGACTCCTGCCACCATCTCAGCTATCCCCATAGGTACCCACACCATCCGCCTCGAGCTTGCCGGGTATGCACCTGCTGAGGCAACGGTGACCATCACTGCCGGACAGACCACCTCACTCTCCCTGCCACTCGCCCCTGGTGGGGGACCAACACCGTTGCCCACCAAAATCCCGGCACCCCTCTTCATTCCGATAGCAGGGGTAATGGCTCTGCTCTTCATCTACTCCCACCGGCACCAGTAAAAAAAAATCCCTCTCTATTTTTCCTTTTCTTCTCAAACTCCGTTTCATAAAGGTATTACCGGAAGAAACTAAGGCAAGACAAAACATCCTGCCTAATAAAAAAAGTGGACACCTTTGTACGTCTGAAACTCTAACTATGGGAAGAATCCGAGATGCACGAGGATTCCTAGAACGGCTGCGCTTCCCCCGTCAAGATACGCCGCTCCGCAGATTGCCTCCATGCACTCCGCAAGCACCCGCCCTGATTGCCATATCTTCTGTCCGGATTCTCCTTTTCCCCATTTTACATACTGTTGCAGGTCAAAAGACTCAGCCAGACGACGAAGAACCGTCATATTGACTAAATTTACCTTGGCCAAAGAAAGTTCTCCCTTTGTCTCCACCCCTCTTCCGAGGAGATATTCCAGCACCACCACATCGAGGGCCGCGTCACCGAGTGTTGCAAGGGCATCCATCGTACTACCATCGCCTAATCCTTCCTCTTTTGCTGCGGCAAGCCGGGTGATGGCACGGACAAGCAAGGTACGATCCTGAAACCGGTAACCCAGTGCATTCTCAAGTTCTTCGTACAGCACATCCATAGATATTCATGTTATCTGGAATGAAAGAAAGAATAACCCTTTCATCCGAATTTATTACTCATATGCGAGAATATCCGAAGGAATAATACGTATTCAATGATCGATTGATTTAGTAACACATATAGCTAAATACGTAATATTTTCATAGGTATTACTATGCATATACCTGATGCGTTTCTCCCACTCTGGCAGAGTGCAATCTATTGGATTGTGGCACTTGTCTTAATTGCCCTCGCACTAAAATGGGCAAAGAATGAACTGTCCGAAGACAAAATCCCACTTGTTGCGGTGCTTTCTGCAGGAATCTTTGCCATCCAGGCATTTAACCTCCCGGTCGCCATGGGCACCTCCGGTCATCTTGTCGGCGGCGCACTCGCAGCCATTGTGCTCGGGTCACCGTACGCAGCAGTCTTTATCCTGACACTGGTCCTCATCATCCAGGGCATCATCTTCGGGGATGGCGGTCTCACTACCATGGGCGTCAATATTCTCAATATGGGCGTTATCGGCGGTTTTGTGGGATTTTACGAGTACAAGACACTGAGCGGGGCAGGGCTGAACCGCTATGCATCGGCAGGCATTGTTGCATGGCTTGCCTGTGTGATTGCTGCCATCGCAGCGTCCCTTGAGATGGCTATCGCCGGCACATTTCCACTTGTCCCGGGTCTCATTGCAATGGGCACCTACCATGTAGCAATCGGTGTCATCGAAGGCATCATCACGGCTGCTGCTATCTATTTCATCGCCACAGCACGACCCGATTTACTGGCAGAGAACGTCACTACGGAGGCTGCAGCATGAACATATCCAATACCCAGTTTCTCATCGGCGGTCTCGTTATCGCTATTCTCATCGGCGGACTTGCAGTATTCCTCGCATCCGGTGACCCGGACGGTCTTGAATCCACCGCCCTCTACGTGCAGGGCGAAAAGACCCTCACCGGGCCATCCCCCGAAGACGGAGACCCAGAAGCAGTCGGCGTCAGCGATGGTTTTGCATACACCGCCCCGCTCCCTGACTACTCCATGGGCGAAGAGGGGGGAAAGATAGGAGAAATCTTTGCCGTCTTTGCAGGCATCCTCATCGTCTTTGGACTGGCATTCATCGCCTCGCGTCTGATCGCGGTGAAAACAAAATAAAAAGATCTTTATACCGGACACACGTAAACCGAGAATTACCTAATTCCCATTTCCGGAACAGGAGGGCAAAAACTCTCCCTCTTTTTTGACATACCAAATATAATGAATATCCATTATTTCATACACAATATGACAATCTTAATACCCAATCCCCGCAGAGATTTCTCAACGGTACCTATTCATGCACATCATCGAGACACGTGACCTCACCTACTCCTATCCGGGAGGGATCGATGCCCTTCGGTCAGTCAATATGCACATACACAGGCATGCACGGATAGCCGTTCTTGGCTCGAACGGGGCGGGTAAAAGCACCCTTTTCAGCCATTTCTGTGGTATTCTCACACCTACTTCCGGACAGGTGCTTGTGCACGGTGAAACGGTGACAAAGAAGAATATCAGGGAGGTCCGAAAGACCGTAGGCATGGTCTTTCAGAACCCTGACGATCAGATTTTCTCCCCCACCGTGGAGCAGGACGTCGCATTCGGGCCGGTGAACCTTGGCCTCGATGAAGAAACCGTGACACACCGGGTCAATGAAGCTCTCCGGCTGATGGATGCCGGACACCTGCGCCACCGCACTCCGCACAAACTTTCTGGAGGAGAAAAGAAACGGGTGGCCATCGCAGGGGGTCTCGCAATGGAACCCCAGGTAATTGTGTTAGACGAGCCATCCTCGGGTCTTGACCCCCAGGGTGTCCGGGAACTTACCGGGTTTCTCCGTACCCTCCCGGACACCTATGGGATGACGGTTATCTTCTCTACCCATCAGGTTGATCTCGTCCCCGAGATCGCTGATTATGTTTATGTGATGCAGGACGGCATCATCGCAGGCGAAGGAACACCTGATGAAATATTTCTCTGTGAAGAACTTCTCCGGGGGGCACGGTTGGACGTTCCCATTCTGACACGTCTTTTGCGGTCGCTCAGAGAGAACGGCATTAAAATTGATGCGGGGTCCTCCTATCATGATGTAGAGACTGAGCTCCTCCGTCTGTTGGCGGACCGGGCATGATTGAACATCTCGCAACCATCGAACGCGACGCACAGGGCACAAGCCGTGTCCACCAGCTGGATGCACGGGTAAAAATACTCATTACCTTTGCTGCCATCATCTCGATGGTGGCCATGCCCTACTCCACCGCGATTTATCCACTTGCAATCTGCTGGTTTGGTCTTTTTATCGTCTGGTGGATCTTCTCGGATCTCTCACCACGCGTCTTTTTCTGGCGTTACCTGATGACCCTGCCCTTCGGGATGTTCATCATTATCTTCCAGATATTCTTTAAAAATCCTTATTACGATGTATTCACTCCCATAATCACCCTCCCATTCGGAATATCTATATTTGCTGAGTCCGTTGAATTCGCAACTATTCTTGCCCTGAAATTCACCGCCTGCATCATCTGGGTGATTCTTTTGTCGTCCACCACTCCCATGGAGGATTTACTACAGGGGGCACGGCGTCTGGGACTACCTTCGGTGATGGCACTCTCGCTCGGGATGATGATCCGCTACCTCTTCGTCTTCGCAGAGATGTATGCAAATATCAACGATGCCCTTGCCGTTCGCCACTTCAACGCCTTCTCGCGGGCATTATCCTACCACTACCGATTGAAGATCCTTGCCTACACCATCGGCATGATGTTTCTGCGCAGTTATGAACAGGGCGAACGCACTTACATTGCAATGCTCTGCCGAGGCTACGGCAAGGACGCCTACGAACATCTTGAGAAAAAGAGACTCAATGGCAGAGATTACAGCCTGATTATGTCGATGGTCACTATTTTTTGTGTGACATCCACCGCTGTTTTCCTATTTTGGGTCTGAGAATTTCGGAAGAAAGGATTATCCCCCGCCATCTCTCAGTTCTGATATATGAAAAGAGAACGACAACCGATGAAAATGATACCACACCTGTGCATACTCGTTGTCTGCGGTGCCCTCCTGACGGGGACCGCCGCAGGATATGTCATCGGATTTACGGTAAACCCTCCTGAGGCCATGGCGGGGGAGATGGTTACAATCATCGGCACAAGCACGATTCCAGCCGGATATACTGACGAAGCAATCGTCTATCGACAAGTGCCAAATTACCAACCAAGAGACGCGGGCAGGTATCCGTTCACGATCACTGAGGGAGGAAACTGGCACATCGCTATCGACACCACGGGATTTGTTCCCGCGACCTATAAAATTCAGCTCCCGAAATCCAAGGATTACCCTTATGGTTCCTCTTCAGTTTTGATGCAGACTTTTGTCATAACAGAACCTCAGGAACCATCGGTGCCTACCACTAATCCGACATCTTCAATGACAACAGCACCAACCCCCATGCCGACACCGACCACATCACCCACAGGTATAATGACGGTGCTTGTTGCCTCAGTCATTGCGGCTTTGACATGTGCATCTGCACTCAGACGAAGAAACGAATAAAAAAGATTTTTTTAGAGAATGGTTGCCTTTTTGATGACAACCTTCTCTACCGGACGGTCATTTTGATCTATCTTGGAGGAGGCAATGGCATCAACGACGTCCATTCCCTCAACGACTTCACCAAAGACCGGGTGTTTGGACGGGGTCTCACGGTTATCAAAGTCCAGGAACTTGTTGTTCACGAGATTTATGAAGAACTGTGAACCACCCGTGTTTGGCTGACCGGTATTCGCCATTGAGATGGTACCGCGGACGTTTGAATGACCCTTGACAAACTCGTCTTTAATGTTATAACCTGGGCCGCCGGTGCCGGTGCCCTTCCGACAACCGCCCTGAATCATGAAATTGCGAATCACCCGGTGGAAGACGATTCCGTTATAGAATCCTTCCTCAACGAGTTTTTTGAAGTTTCCTGCAGTGATTGGCATGTCATCATAGAGTTCGATGATAATGTCGCCTTTGGTAGTTTCTAGTTTTACTTTGGTAGGCATCGGGGTTGCTCCTTTCGTGTTCAGGCACTATTGTACCTGTATTCTCAGTCATTTAGCACCCCGACAAATAAATAATCATGGGTTTGGCCATTTTTTCTGCCGCAACAGGCATATGTTTTCACCCCCATAATCTATCGAAAGATGAAGTGGTATCTTCCCCTAATCATTGTCGGCAGCTTTCTGCTAATTTTTGCCTTCTTCGGCGAACCGGGCACCCCGGCACTCAGCTACGGGACATCAGTCACCCTTGCAGGGGATGATTCCACAAACCTCACGCTCACGTACACCGTTGCCCTGACCGTGAAAAATAGTGGAACCGTTGCCGCAGACAACGTAGTCGTGTCAGTCTACCTGACGACACCTCCGGGTGCACCTGAATGGCAGCAAGCAGACCTCATTTTTCCCATCGGACGCCTTGCCAAAAAAGAACAGACAACACATACCAATACCGCCACTCTCACCGTGGGGAAAGAGACATATCTTTTTCTTACTAACGGGACGCTTCCTAACACCACTATTGTCGCCACCTATTCGGATGCTTTTTTCTAAATTACAGGCATGAAACATATCTTTAATTCACTTTTTAATGAAATCAGCTCACCTTTTCACGGATTACAGACAGGAAAATGAACGATTTTCCCATTCGATTCTAAAAGAATACCAAAAATTGAAGAAATATACCATTTGCATGCCGCTCACCACCGGAGTATCGGTACTTCTCAAATAACACGTAAGGCGAAAACAAACCACCTTAATATTTATCATTCCTTGGTGAACCTTCACAGGATTAGTGAGATATGGCAGAGCGAACAATGCACTGGAGTTCACAGCGGATCTTTATTCTTGCAGCCATCGGATCTGCAATAGGATTTGGCAATATCTGGCGTTTCCCGTATCTCGCTTATGAAAATGGCGGCGGGGCCTTCTTAATTCCCTACTTTATCGCTCTCTTCGTAGCAGGTATTCCTCTGATGCTTCTTGAGCTTGGAGTCGGAAATAAAACAAAGGCAGGCGCTGCACAGGCATTCCGTGACCTTGTTGGAAGGAAAAAGGAATGGATCGGCTGGCTTGCAGTCGTGGCCGCTACCATACTTGTGACATATTATGCAGTGATCATCGGATGGGCGGTTGATTATGCCTATTTCTCACTGGACCTCGCATATGGAGCAAATCCGGAGTCATTCTTCTTTAATGACTTCCTCGCCACTACAGACGGACCCCTCTGCCTTGGGGC
>JAAYIO010000159.1 GCA_012523385.1 Methanomicrobiales archaeon | reverse complement strand
GATGCAGAATGATTGAGAATGCTCCGTTCTTTGGTGCGGGAATTCTCGTATTAATCGGTCTTGTGATCATTGTCACGAAAAGAGATCTGATCAAGATGATCATGGGTCTTGCACTGGTCGAGTCAGGAGTGAATCTGCTTCTGGTCGCAACCGGCTACATATCTGGCGGTATAGCGCCGATATTCACAAACGCCCCATCAACAGAGATGGTGATGCCAACCGTGCAGGCGATGACTCTGACAAATATCGTCATCGGCATTGCGACAACCGCACTCCTGCTCTCGTTTGTGATGATCGTTCATAAGAAATATGGCACACGTGATGTGACCCAAATGCGGAGGCTCAAAGAATGATGGACTTTATCATCGCCAATGCCCCGGCACTCTTGATTGCTGTTCCCATGCTCGGTGCCTTTGCTCTGCCTCTCATCGGTCGACTGGGCGACACCGGACGCAATGGCTGGATCCTTCTAATAACGCTTGTCACTGCAATCATCGCTGTCCTCCTTACATGGACGGTTCTCAGCGGCGGCCCGGTGCTCTACACCTTTGGTGCAGCGTCTCCTGTTGATGCCCTTCCTGCAGATTCCGGCGGCATTCCCATTCGCATCGTCTTTACGGTAGATGCGTTCAGCGCATTCATGGCGCTCTTTGCTGCCTTTGTGGGCTTTATTGTAGCCCTCTATTCCATTGCAAGCGAGCGTCTCTCGTCCGGGAAAGACGGCTATTATGCTTTGATGCTCCTCCTTCTGGTGGGTATCCTCGGCATGGTCACCACAGGCGATCTCTTCAACTTCTTTGTATTCCTTGAGATCAACTCCCTTGCGGGTGCGGCCCTCGTCGCATACCGCATCGACAAAGGTGTCGCGGTCGAGGCAGGCCTGAAATATGCATTCCTTACAACCCTCGCGGGTTTGATGGTTCTCTATGCGATTGGCCTCCTCTACGGGCAGTATGACTCGCTCAATATGGCTCTCATCGCATCACGGATGACCTATACCATGCTTGACAAGGTAGCTCTCGCCCTCCTTGTAGCAGGTCTTGCATTAAAGGCAGGCGCGGTTCCCCTGCACTTCTGGACACCGGATGCCTATTCAATGGCACCCGCGGCCATCACCGCATTGTTAGTGGTTGCCAGTCAGGCAGGTCTGTATGGACTTTTCCGTGTGCTCTTCAGCGTGTATGGACTTACCCTCAGTTACGTCACTGTCGGCTGGGCAGTCATCATTCTTGGTGTGCTCTCGATGGTCGTCGGTGTTACGATGGCCATCCCGCAAAAAGACGTGAAACGTCTGATGGCGTATCATGCGGTATCGCAGTCCGGGTATATGCTTTTAGGTGTGGGCGTAGGACTTGTCGTTCTCGGAGACGCTGTTGCCATGGAAGCGTTTGGCCGAACAGCAATGGAAGGCGGCATCTTCCACATCGTGAACCATGCAATGTATAAGGGTCTTCTTTTCCTGACAGCAGGAGCGATATTCCTGTATACCGGCACCAGAAACCTCAACAAACTGGGGGGACTCGGGCATTCGATGAAATGGACAATGCTCTTTTTCATCATCGGTGCCCTTGCCATCGCCGGCATTCCGCCATTCAATGGCTTTGCTTCGAAACTGATGATCTATGAATCAGTCTTTGCCTTTAGCCCGGTGATTGCGGTTATCGCAATGGTTGTCTCCGTTTTGACCCTCGCCTCGTTTGTTAAGGTCTTCCATGCAATCTTCATGGGGCCAGCACAACCGCGGCATGCAGAAGCGAGGGAAGTGCCCCTCCCGATGCTTGTGGCAATGGGTGCACTCGCCCTTTTGACCATTCTTATGGGCGTCTTCCCGGAACAGATTGTATCGACATTGATTGAACCTGCCGCAAACGCACTCATTGATCAGGGTGCGTATGTGGCTACTGTCCTTGGAGGTTTATGATGCTTACTGATACGTTACTCACCGGATTTGGGGCGTGGAACCCGATTGCATGGGTCATCGCATTTGCGGTTGCCCTCTTTATTGCGTGGATTATCCAGCGAATGGGTGAACCGGACGTGCCCGGCGAGGGTGAATCCGGCAAACCCTACCTCTCGGGTAATGACGAACCAACACCGGAAGCAACCCATATCGGTGGTTCAAACCTCTACTGGGGGTGCACTGAGGCGATGAATGGGTATTATGCACGGATTGTTCCTTTGCATACCGGTTGTCTCACGGACTATGTGCTCTGGGTTTTGGGCACCTTTGCTTTGCTTGTTATCTTTATCGGGGTGCTATAAGATGCGACTATCACCATCATTCAACCGCTCTCTCTGGGTATTCCATTTCAACTCAGGGTCATGTAACGGATGCGATATCGAGATTGTGTGTGCGCTAACGCCCAGATACGACCCCGAACGGTTCGGGATAAAACTGGTTGGTTCACCCCGACATGCCGATGTGCTCCTTGTCACCGGACCGGTCGTCCATGATATGGCAGACCGTCTGCGCAGGGTCTATGCGCAGATGCCAAACCCCAAGGTTGTAATGTGCATCGGCACCTGCGGTCAGTCCGGTGGAGTCTTCTTTGACTCCTATAATCTGGACGGCCCGGTGGGCGACGTCATCCCGGTGGATATTTATGTGCCGGGCTGTGCGCCTCGGCCGGAAGCAATCATTGACGGTGTTGTCAAGGCGATTGCATTACTTGAACGCCTGGAGGAAAAGAAATAATGACACGACAGGCACTCTCAGCAGAACAGATTGCTGAAACACTACAAAAAACCGGTCCGAAGAGCATCAAGGATGTTAAAATAAAAACATGGACTGAAGGTCAGAAAAAGACTCCTGTTGCGAGTATCTGGCTCAGGACAACCGGGGAGTCCCTCATTGCAACGATTCGGGCAGTCATCGATATCGACTATCCGCACCTGTCAGTGATCTCAGGAGTTGATACCGGTGACGTGGTTGAACTGCTTTATCATATGCAGGTATTCCACGGCATGCCGGGTGCTGAGGTCAATATTACGATATCTGTACCGGTTCCCAAAAAGAACCTCGTGATACCGACCATCTCTCATCTGATCCCGGGCGCCGTCTATACGGAGCGTGAGAAGCAGGAGATGCTCGGCGTGACGGTCGCAGGCATTCCTGATCCCCGTGGCCTTTTCCTTCCGGCTGATTTCCCGAAAGGGGTATTTCCATGGAGAAAGGATGAAACCGGCATCCCTGAGGGTATGGTGAAGTCGTTGTATGCCTCTGGTCGGCCGGAAGATCGTCCGCTTCCGTTCGTGAAACCCAAGGAGAAGATGGTCAAAAAATCAGAGGTTTGTGCTGTTGATGCAGTCGCTCCAAGCGAACCGGATACGGCCGATGCTTCCCAACCGGAGGTGACCACCCATGTCGAATAAACCGGTATACACTATCCCCATAGGGCCAATACACCCTGCTCTCAAAGAGCCAATTCTCTTTACCTTTGATATTCAGGGTGAGGTGATTAACGCGGTGGATTTTGCTCCGGGAAAGGTGCACCGTGGCGTTGAATGGATGGGCATGCGCCGAAACCCGGTTCAGATTGTGCATCTGTGCGACCGCATCTGCGGTATCTGCGGCGTCTCCCATACTCTCGCCTTTGCACGTGCAGTGGAGCAGATTGCAGAGATTGAGGTGCCGGAACGGGCACATTACGTGCGAAGCATCATCGCTGAGTTCGAACGTATCCAGTCTCACCTGCTCTGGGCAGGGGTTGCTGCCCACGAACTTGGGTTTGACACCCTTTTCCACCTCGCTTGGCGGGTAAGAGAAGAGGCGATGGACGTCATCGAATACCTGACCGGCAACCGAATAAACTACGGCATTGTGCAGGTCGGCGGTGTCCGGCGTGACTTTACCGAAGACCAGTTCCCCCGCATCCGGAAGGCACTTGAAACCTACGAAGGGCTGGTCAATAAACTGGTGACTCTCTTTTTAGAGGATACCACCATCAAACTGCGGTGCATGAACACCGGTGTGCTCACGGAAAAGGATGCACTGGAATTATGCACGGTGGGCCCGACTGCCCGTGCATCCGGTTTAAAGATGGATGTGCGTGCGGACGCTCCCTATGCGGCATACGGCGATATTGATGTGAAAGCGATTCTCCCCGATGTTTATGCAGATTGTATCAAAGGCGATGTGTATGACCGGATTGTGGTCCGTCTCTTTGAGGTCGTGGACTCGGTTCGTATCATCCGCGACCTCATGGACCAGATGCCTGCGTGGCCGGTTCTTTGGGAGACGAGATACGCAAAAATTCTATCCACCTGCAAAAAGGCAGAGGGTGAGGCCATTGGACGGGTGGAAGCGCCTCGTGGTGAATGCTTCCATTATGTCAGGATGAACGGTTCAGAAGCACCGCAGCAATGGAAGGTCAAGGCATCCACGTATTCCAACCAGATGTCGTGGCTCAAAATTTTGCAAGGTGAACAGATTGCAGATATCCCTATCATTGTCGCCTCTATTGACCCGTGCATGTCGTGCACTGACCGGGTAACGGTTATCCGCGACGGAAGTCCTGACGTGATGACCAAGGATACTCTGCACCGTCTCTCGGTTGAGAAGACCCGGAGGTTGCAGGCATGATTCCCATGATCACTGCCGCTGTCCTCGGATGCATTGGGATCGCAGTATATGGCATGTTCTTTGGCCTTGTTTTACAGGGCGTTGACCGGAAGTGGGCGGCACGGATGCAGGCACGCTATGGCCCGCCCCTGCATCAGCCGTTTATTGATATTGCAAAACTTCTCTGTAAGGACAATATCATCCCTAAAAATGCCGTGAAATCGGTCTTTAACGCAGCACCTGTCATTGCGCTTGCGGCGTCAATCACGATTCTTCTCTACCTTCCCATAGGGAGTATCATGCCGGTCTTAGGCGGGTGGGGTGACATTATCCTCGTGATTTACCTGCTGACCGTGCCCGGTCTTGCCATGGTCGCCGGTGGTCTTGCATCCGGTTCTCCCTATGCAACGGTCGGGTCCCAACGTGAGATGGTGACGATGATCGCATACGAACTGCCGCTTGCGATTGCCGTCGTTGCGATTGCATGGCGCCTCAATGCCGCAGGTGTGGCAGACCCGTTCTCTCTTGTCACGCTCGCCCAGACTCCAGTCTGGGGTGTGGTGGGCATTCCCGGCATCATTGGCCTGCTTCTTTTGATGCTTGCTATTGCATGGGTCACTCCTGCGGAACTCTCGCGGGTGCCCTGTGATACGCCTGAGGCAGAGACAGAACTTTGTGGTGGCCTTCTGGTGGAGTATTCCGGCAAAAATCTTGCCCTCTTCAGCCTTTCCGGGGCGGTAAAGATGGTTGCAATGGCAACGCTTACGGTGGTGCTCTTTCTCCCGTGGAATCTTACGTGGTTTATCCCCCTTACGGGTGCGGTTGGTATTGTCGCAGACCTTGCTTTCTTTGTGCTGAAGGTACTTCTCGTGGTATTCTTCTCAGTCTCCCTGATTCGGGTGGGCATGGCACGGTTCCGCATCAATCATCTCGTGACCTTTTACTGGGGATATATCACTCTCATCGGGTTTACGGGAATGATTCTTCTCGTGCTTGACGCTGTCCTTGGCATGGGGGTCGTTGCATGAGCATTGTACCTGCATTCCCTGAGGTGCTTCGTCAGATCCTCAAAAAACCGGTGACCAATCTTTTTCCGGCACGGTATCTGCCGAAAAGCATCACCGGATTCCTTAACAAGGTCGCGGCAGGTGAGGCGACCATCAATCCGCCGGTTGCCCTCCCGCCAAACTTCCGGGGCAAGATCACCTATGACCGGGATATATGTATCGGGTGTAAACTCTGTGTCCGGGTCTGTCCGGCGCATGCGATTGAGTTTCTGCCGGAGACAAAGACGGTGCGCATCTTTGTCACCCAGTGCATCTTCTGTGCCCAGTGCAATGATGTATGCCCGGTGACGTGTCTGCACATGAGCGATGAGTTCATGCTTGCAGATACGAATCGCTACTCGGAAAATCTGATTGTTGAGTAACTCCGGTTACTCCATTCGGTTCTTTTTTATGTGTTCGGCTCATTTTTGAGAGTAACCAAAGCCGGTGTGGTATACCGGCGGTATCGGAGCAGACAATGGATATTTTTCTTGCGATAGTGCTCGTTCTCGGGCTGACCGGGACTATTGCGGGGCTCGGGGCAGGCATACTTGGTGTCGGCGGGGGCTTTGTGATGGTCCCCGTGCAGTACTGGGTTTTAACCGGACTCTTCGGAGTGGAGCCCACGCTTGCTACCCGTATCGCCTTTGCAACGAGTCTTGCAGTGATATTGCCTACCGCAATTGTTACTGCCTCTGGTCATGCAAAAAAAGGAGCTGTTGCTTGGGATAGCGTGAAACATATGCTTATTCCCGGTTTTTTAGCGGCAATCGCCGGTGCATATGTGGCGACATCGGTGCAGGGCGACTGGCTCAGATATTTATTTGGTTTCCTCCTCCTTGGTGCGGCTGTGAAGATGGCACTGAAACCATCATATCAGGCAGATAAGGAACGTAACACCGCGGTCTGGGTGTTTATCAGTATAGGAGCTATCTTTGGATTTCTCTCCGGTCTTCTTGGTATTGGTGGCGGATATTTGATTGTGCTCTTTTTGACTCTTGTATCCGGATATCAAATTCATCGGGCGGTCGGGACATCGACGGCGTTTCTTATTTTTGCTTCCGCCGGAGGAGTGCTTGCGTATATCCTATTCGGGTGGGGGGTAACGGGCATTCCCGGGCCGTCCTTAGGGTATATCGACCTCCAACAGTGGATCATCCTTGTGGTGACCACAATTCCTGCATCCTTTGTCGGCGTCAGTCTGTCACACCGCATCTCTGCACGTCATCTTGAGTGGTTGTTTGTCGGTCTGCTCATTCTGAGTGCACTAAAAATGTTTGGGTTTTTCTAAAGGGGGTGTCTGCTGACTAGCGGTATACGAGGAAAAAAACCGTTGCGATCAAGAGGAGAACGAGGACTGCCCAGAGGAGAGGACGGCGTCTTTTTTCATATTCCTGCATCTCTTTTCGGTATTCCTGTTGGAGTTCACGCTTTTCTTGCGGTGCTTCATCACTATCGTATTCGATGACGAGGGCTCCTGCATAACCGCATTTTTTGCAGCGGTAATAGTATCCGCCATATCCACCGACGGCCGGGTAGATCTCTGTACTATTGCATTGCGGACATCGTATCATGCAATTATTCACCTATATGTCCTGTTTATCCGGTGTTTTCGGGAATATATGTTGGGATCTGTGCTTCTTTTCCCTTGCAGAGCATCTCTGCCACTGCTTCTCCCCCGCGGATGACAGGTTCTGATACGTTATCGTGGAAGGTAACGGATCCCGGTTGGATGCCGATGAAAAGAATTTCCGGCATCTTTGGCATACTCTCGCGCAGGTATCCGATGATATGGGTGAGGGAAAGGGAATGGGTGTCAAAGCTTACCTGTCCGATAGTCTCCGGGGAGATTCTTCGGAATTCGCCGGGTGAAAGGTGCATGTCGGCGGCATCGACGATGACAAGGAGGCGGGGCGCTATCTTTCTCACCACGCCGGTGAAGTTCTCTGGAGCAGTCCCACAGTCTTCCGTATGCCAATCGGGGCATTGTTTCATGCGCCCTGCTATCCATGGCCCGATGCCGTCATCGCCCAGCATGGTGTTCCCGACTCCAAGAAGCATTTTCACACCATTATGTGGGTGATGAAATGGCATAATGGGATCAATGCGGCGGGAACTTGGGGTATGATCGCAACTGATTATACTTTCCAAAAAGAAACATCTGAGCAGATGACAGGAATAAGAATGATGGGTATCCTGTTTGCAGTGGCACTTCTCATCGCAGCAGGTATTCCGGCTGTGTTTGCTGAAGGTGTCTCTATGGATACGATTGCCGTTGAGAAGATTGATCTCTATAATCTGGCAGTGGATGAAGCAGGGGCCGGAAACTATGCGGCTGCGATGACCCATATCGATGCAGCAATCGCAATCGATGGAAATTTTACGCTTGCCTGGGTAACAAAGGCGGGCATCAGTTCAGCTAAAAGAGACTATATTGGGGCACTTGCAGCAGGTGAGGTGGCAACCCGACTGAACCCAAATCAGACAGAAGCATGGGTGGTTACTGCTGATGCGCTCCTTAACCTCGGGCGGAATAAGAACGCAATTGAGGCGGCAGAGACTGCAATCTCGCTGAACCCTGATATGATTGAATCGTATATTATTCTGGGTACTGCCTACGGCCGGATGGGAGAATACGATAAGGAGGTCTCTGTCTCCAAACGGGCACTTGAAATTGATCCATCAGATACCCGGGCACTGAACAATCTTCACTTTGCAGAGGCGAATGGGGGAAAAGATACCCAATCGAAGCAGACTCCGTTCCCTATGGTAGGCGGCATTTTGGGTGCAGGTGTTCTTTTGCTGATGTCTCGTCGTTAGTGTTCTTCAATCTTTAGAAGAACCCATTCAACCTTTTTTTGCTTCTATCTACGTTCTGCACGGCCGATGCATGCTTTTCTCCGTGCATGATGGCATTTTCTAAGAATCTGGTTTAATTTCCGATTTGGAGAATCAGATTGAATATGGCTGTTGCTCTGAGAATAAAAATGGTAAAAACGAGTGCGCAGACCGGGACTCGAACCCGGGTTTAGGCGTTGGCAACGCCTAGTGATAACCACTACACTATCCGCGCAATTCACCCTGTGATGCTAACGCATCTCAGTGCTCTACAATATTGTTCTGAAGAGAATATAATAGTTTCGAATCGCGATTTTCGTCGCCTTATTTTCAGAATGGTGCCTGTTTTGTGCGAATTATATTTCAGGTCATTATATTGCCATTCATCTTTAAGGCATCGGGCTTTTTTTGAACATACGAATTGAGTGAAAGATGATACCGTTAAATGCGTGCAGCATCAATCCTATTCTTGCATGATACCACTGATGATGGACCTCAGGGGTGCACGGGTTGTGATTGTGGGTGGCGGCGCAGTCGGTGCCCGTAAGGCACGTTATTTTGCCCATGAGGCACACGTAGTGGTTCTTAGCCGTTCATTCCATCCGGATTTTGAAGAGATTACTGCTGAGACGGTGACGTGTGATCTATCGGAAATGGATGACGATGAGATCCTATCTTACCTCACCGGCAGTTTTCTCGTGATCACTGCTATGGATCGAGCGGACCTGAATCAGAGAATCGGTCTTTTGGCCCGCCGTTGCGGGGCGCATGTAAACGATGCGGTGGGAGAGGATGGGGATGTCATCATTCCGTCCGTGGTACAGGGAGATACCTACTGTATTGGTATCTCCACCTTCGGGCGCAGTCCTGCTATGGCACGCCATCTCCGCATCTGTATTGAAGAGCACTGCGGGGATATTGACGGCATGGTGCGGTTGCAGGAAGCACTGCGGGAAGATTTGAAACAGCGAATCACCGATCAGCGGGTCAGGTCACATATTCTCAATGCTGTCCTTGACGACTCCGCGATGTGGGACGCCCTCCCAGAAGGCACAGATCAGGCAAAAGAGCAAGCGCTCAGGAAATACGTATGAAGAATGGACTTATCCCATCGGTTGCTATCGCAGGTATCAGTCATCACGAAAGCAATATCGCAGAACTGGAGCAATTCCGGTTTCCTGATGAAGCAGCATTTCTTACTGAAGCACAGAAGCGGTTTAAAGGGGCACTTCTGCTCCAGACATGCAACCGGATTGAGTTTCTGGTGGAAGGGAATGTTGATGCGGCAGAAGCGTTTCTTCGTGAACAAGGCCGGGATGGTTTCCGGACGCTGGAAGGAGAGGATGCACTGCATCATCTCCTCTGCCTCTCGGCAGGGATTGACTCCATGGTGGTCGGAGAAGACCAGATTCTCGGACAACTGAAAACAGCGCTGGCCCTTTCCCGCGAGCATGGTACCTCAAGCCCGCTCGTGGAACGATGTATCACAAAGGCCGTGCATGTCGGCATCGAGGTACGCAAGCGGACGAATATCAATAAGGGAGCAG
>JAAYIO010000158.1 GCA_012523385.1 Methanomicrobiales archaeon | reverse complement strand
GAATAGATACCCCCGATGAAATGGTAATCCAGCATAGCATTCGGTGAATTTGGCCTTAATTCAGCACCACAAAATATCTCTAAAAAGATTAAAATCTCTTTAGATTATCAAAACCCACCATTTTCGCGAGATTTTAGGCGAGTCAATAAGACATACATTCTGCACGCCCATCCTGCCTTTCCGGGAGTGGTGTATGCACCAACCCGCGGCATCTGTTTTCTGGCAGGGTTTGCACCACAAAACATCATCCTGTAAAAACAAATATCCATAAAAATAAGGCAGAAATCACCGATTTCAGGAAGACAGATCGGCAGTCACTCTGCTCATACATGCGACACGGATATGCAGACGATGCGCGAGAGGGAACAGACTGATTTAAATCACCGTTAGAAATCCCCCCATAACCCATACGTATTTATCCACAGGCAGATATTCTGAAAGTGGTGAACCACATGATATGTATGGGATATGCCAATCTCTCGGCTGAAAAAGTTAACAAGGTAAAGGCAATTGAAAAAGAGATGGACGTGACACTTCTTGCATATGAAGTTCCAAAATACTCATCTCTAAAGGAAAATGATCTAAAAAGGATCAAAGACCTTGAAAAAGAACTGGGTATGTCGCTGGTTGCATACGAAGTGTGATCAGACGATTACCTCTTTTTTAGCAACCTGAATTTTCCAAATCGAAATGCACTCACGCCCCCGTCCAGGACAGAGGCAATTCACCATCACCAGTCTATCATGTGGATAAAATGTGAACAGTATATACGGCAGATGGATAATTTTCAGAATAATCCTATATTACCACATATGCAAGTCTATTAATGAAATAAACATCAATTAAAGCCACTTTTTAATGATTTCGAGGGATTATACTATCCACACCAACAATCACATAAAAATAACTCCATTTAGTTATTTAAATCAAAATATAACACTTTTAAGAGCATTTACCCAAATATGTGTCAGCTATATTCAGCATAGATATAAATATCATTCTCACCATCGGACACCCTATGGAAGGGATTGAATTAAGCATTCAGATACGGGCATTTCCCAGCGAAGGGCGGGCCCGCGTCCATGAATCAGTATTGTCTTTACTTGGGGTAAAAGAAGGAGAGGCCATTGAGGTAAAAAATGTGCCATACTCTGAGGATCAAAAACCAAAAAAGATCACTCTCACCATCTACGCCGATACCATGGTTGAAGAAGGAGCGATACGGATAAGCCCGCAAGATGTTGCAAAACTTGCTGTAGCAGAGGATGTTATCGTTCATGTGCAGCGGAAAGTTCCCCTTACAGAAAAGATCAGCTTAAAAATGGGCATGGCAGGCAATTCGGTCAAGGAAGGAGCAGAGGATATGGGAGAAAGTATCGAAAGAGGCGTTAAGAATCTCGGTGCAAAGATAAGGCCGGATAAAGAAAACGGTCAATCAGAACGCAAACCAAAGGAGTGAGGTGAGATGGCCACAGAATCATTTACTCTTGAATGGTGGGCATGGTTTCAATCATTTCTCTGGGTCATACTCATCTTAGTCGGGTTTATCATTCTCTATTACATCGTCAAAGAGATGCACGATGCGAAAGTGACCCCCCGTCTTGCTGAGATAGAACTTGAGAAAGAGAAACTTCAACTGATGAAGCTTGATTTCACTCATAGGGGCCAGCCCTTTTTCCGGGTCACCCCAGAGAAACTTGATGAGATCAACACACTTGATATGGAGAATACCCGTCTGGAAGCCGAGATATTTGCCAAACAGACTGCGGTTGACCAGAGAATTCAGTTGCTCGAAAATTCGGTCAAAAACAGAAAACTGGACGATCTGGTTGACAAGATAAAAGGCGAGGAGAAAAAAATCAGGTGATGCATGATGTATGAAACAGAAGGTTACAGGACACAGCAAAAGGTCTCATTTAGAGAATCACTTGCATCAATCCCGGAATCCATTGATAGAAGTCTGCCTTCAATGGATAAACGGCTGGGGAGATATCTGGATGCACACATGCCCCAAATTATTTCAGAATGGGGGCTTGTGACACAGTCCACCCTCGATAATCTTGAACACCGCCTTGATGCGGTCAGTACAGAGATCACTGCGCTTGAGAGAACAAAGCTCACCCTGAAAGAGCGGGCCTCTGTCCTTGAACTGGCCCTGAGTGAGGTGGAAGAGAAATGACAACAGGGTTTGACGGTTACATGAATGCCTATCTTGACCGAAGGATGAGGGATATCATTGAAGAGTGGAACCTGGGCACGGTGCGGGATTTAGAAGATTATCCCGAACGCCTACGAAGTGTCGAAACTGAAATACAGGATATGGGCCGATTCACCCGGCAAGCCGACACGAAACTTACCGAAATTAACCAGAGGCTTCAGAAAGTCAGGGAGGCAAAGCAATGACAACAGCTGAGATTATTCTCATAATCATCATCGTTGCACTCCTCGCACTCCTCTCGTTCCTTCTCTATTACTATTTCAAAGGAACATCCTGGAATGTATCGATAGACCGCCCGGTTGAAAATCGGGTGGACGAGTATCTTGACCAACACTTTGAAGATTTGATCGAAGAATGGGCTCTGATGGATAAGAATCAGGTACGAACATTTCGTACCCATAAAGATTCGGCACTCATACAAGAAGAGAGACGCATGGGTAGCCTGAAAGAGTTCCGGCATGAAATGACTGACACCCTTACCAGCCTTGAGGAGCGACTGAATGTTCTGGAAACAGAGACAAACGGGAAATAGCCGATCAACTGAGCAGAGTCGCTTTTACTCACAGCTGAGGGGAGCTATTCCACATATGCGAAAGCCTGGTGAGTCTCCGCAGAAGGACGTGTCATCCTTTTCCAGGTATTTTTGTGATCTCTGCAATGAAGCCGTTCCTCTTACCGGACTGCGCCAGTGCACGCTTTGCGGCAGATGGGCCTGCCCGTCCTGCTGGACACAGGAATTCTATGTCTGCAACTCCTGCCATGGCGCATATAAACTTCATATTCAACCGTTCCTGCCCCAGGATTCAGTTACAGATGAAAAAAAAAGTATTTCAGACTAATATTTTTTTATGTAAATCGCAAATTACACTGAATTCAGATATCCGGATGTATGCCGCCAGAAATACTATCTAAAAAAAGAGTTCCTCACCTCAGTCTGCCGCCTGTAAGGTGAACCAGATGGCGGCACCCTTCTTAGGCTCCCCGGGTATCCGATCGTCCGCACGGATGGTGCCCCCATACTCTTCCACGAGACTTCGAACAATAAAGAGTCCCAATCCTTTCCCACTCCGAATAGCTCCTTTCCGAAATCGGTCAAATATTTGGGGTTTCATATCATCAGGAATTCCCGGCCCGTTATCTGCCACACAAACTGCGACAACAGACCCTTCCCGGACGACTGAGATAGTAATCTCCGAGTTCGGTGCGGTAAATTTGACACTGTTTCCCAGGAGATTCATAAAAATTTGTCCAAGAAGATCATCAGCTAAAATAAGAACGTCCGTCCCTGCATAGTGAAACGTGACATTTCCATATCGCAACATCTCCGTTCGGATAACCGCATCAAGGTTAACCGCACGCAGGGTATTGGTCCGTTCATGCAGGGTTCGGATGGTGGAAACATTCGTGATGATATCAATACTCTGATTCACTGCTCCGAGGGATTTCTCGGCATATCCCTTCTCTTTCCCCTCCAGTGAATCTGAGAGGATCTCAAGGTACCCCAAGGCTCCGGTATTGGCATTGTTGATGTCATGCGCCATAATATCGAGATAGAGATTCGTCTCATTATTGGCCATTTCGAGCCGCCTGAGTAAAAACGCCCGTTCTATTGCATTTGAGATCTCTGATCGGACTGTTTCCAAAAACGCCTTTGCCTCATCTGAAACAAGGGGATTTACCCCATTGAAAAGGAGAATGGCTCCCACAACCTCTGCATCATGAACCAACGGAAGAAATGTAGCATTCGTTATCCCGGGGTTTTGAAAGATGAAATCTGCCATCCCGGACGCATCCTGACTGCGGGATATATACACGGATTTGCCTCTGGGGACAACCGTTTGGATCAGCGGATTATTGATATCCAAGGTATCAAACATCTGCATTACCCGTGTATCGTCGGCATTTTTCCCGTATACATATTTGCACACTGCAGAATGGTGGCCCTCACTCAGAGAGAATATTCCCCCCATCCGGTACCCAAGGAGAATAACGGTTTTTTCCAGTAGGGCAGAAATAGTCTCATCCGGATTACCGGAACGGTTCCCAATACTGATGATCTGATTCAGGTTATTGTGATTCTCATTTGAAATTCGCAGATTTTCCTGTGCACGGAGAAGTTCCTTGTGCTGCAGAATCGCGGCCTCGTACGCAGACAAAAGAAAGTCAAACGTCTTCATGCTGTTTGCAGGGAGATGATAGTCTTCACCATCATGAGAAACGGCAACCGATTTAAAGTCATTCTCAGCAGTTCTATCCCGTTTAGGTTCAGATAAAATACTCTTTACCCGCCCGATAAGATATTCTTCCTGATACGGTTTGGTGATGAAATTGTCAGCTCCTGCCTGAAGAGCCCGTGCAACATCTCTGCTATCAGAGAGAGCAGTAAGGAGGATAATCGGGATTTCGCAGAATGCAGGATCTTTTTTCAGCAGGGTACAGAGTTCATACCCATCCATCACCGGCATAATGACATCACTGATAATGAGAGACGGTTTTCTCAACCGGACCAGTTCAAAGGCTCTTTTGCCGTCTTTTGCTATCACTGCTTCATGCCCATGCCGCTTCAGCATACCACTCAGGAATTCTGCCTGAGTACGACTGTCTTCGACAATCAGGATATACATGTGCTCACCAGATGCATTGTGTATTACTTCAAAATTTGAAAGGAGTTTAATATACCGATTCATGCCAACCTTAATGGCATAAGATGCCCTTCGGAGAAACGTTCGGTGAACGGCATGTTCATCCCTGATGAATGGCAGTGAGAATCATCAATATAGGGCCAAAACACCGAAGGCTGATAAACACAGGTAAGGAAAAAAAGTAACCTCAGGAAATTTTAATTTCCCGCACAGGAGCCCTGAAAGAATTCCACGGCCGCGGGGGCGTGCTCCCCGATCTGCTCGTAAAAGTATTTCACATACTCCGGGCCAGAATCCCCAATAGACTGCTGGATGGTATGAACCAGCCAACCCGGCAGAACTTCACCCTGATCCAGAGAGTTCATGATCACAACAATTGCTTCATCCACGTCAATTTTATTATTCCATCGATATCCCATGACACATCATCTCCTATCCTAAAGGGGTATAACGTGAACGTCATATATAATGATGACGCAGGCAGACAAACAGTTTTGCCGATAATCGCCCTTCTAACGTGCAGGCACCGAAAAATGTCGCATTGGGCCCATAGTAATAGCCCGTTTAGATATTTTAGATTATTTCTTTAGCGTCGGTAATCCGGAATAGTTTATCACCGGGTCTGACCTGAAATGGTATTTTTATGCCGCAATTCTCTCCTCTCACAACGGAAGGAACCGACTCGTGATGAATCTGAATTTCTCTAATAACGTGGTAGTGGGCCGGGGTATTTTTGCCGTAGATGAGAATTTTATCACCGACACTCAGCCCATCGGCCCGAATAATACATTCTGCCACCTGAATGTTCGTGTAATAGTTCACCACTTCGCCGCAGTAGATTTTTACCTCGGTGGCAGCAGGACCCGGGCTGATCCAGTCGGCATCCAGTCCGTGGTAAAACCCTTTGGAGAATCCCCGGTTGTAGGTCTTCGCCAGTTTTTCTTTGAGTTGGGCCGCGAACGTGGGGGTATACACACCTTCACTAATTGCGTCCAGTGCCTGCCGGTAACAGGACACGGTAGTTTTCACATATTCCGGGGGCCGGATGCGTCCTTCAATCTTAAACGAACGGATGCCTGCGGCAATCAGATCAGGCAGAAACTCAATCGAGCACAGATCCTTGGGGCTGAGGACATAATTATGCCCAATAACATATGCATTCTCCTCATCCTCCACATCAGTGATACGATACAGTCGCCGGCAGGGCTGTATGCATCGTCCCCGATTAGCAGATTTCCCAAAAGTCTGAGCTGAGAGAAAACACCGGCCTGACTCACTCACACACATCGCACCATGAACAAAGGTTTCGATATCGCAGTCCACCCCGTCTTCTTTGGCCTGTCTGCTGATATGTGCGATATCCTCAAGGGCACATTCCCGTGCCAGAATGATTCGGGAAGCACCCAATTCTGCATAGAAGGTAAATGCCTGATAGTTGGAGACACTTGCCTGTGTGGAGATGTGAACCGGAATCCCTGCGTCCCGGGCCATACGAAGCACGGCCATATCCCAGCAGATGATGGCATCCACACCGGCATCCTTGGCCGCAGACACTATCTGCCGGAGTTTGGGTAACTCTCGATTGTAATAGATGGTATTGAGGGTCAGGTATCCTTTTGCCGTGTGCTCATGCAGATACCGCATAATCCCCGGCAGTTCATTTATCTCGAAATTGCCGGCGTTATCCCGCATATTCATGTGCGTAATGCCGAAGTATACAGCATCGGCTCCATTTTCGATAGCCGTCTGTAAACAGGACCAGGTACCGGCCGGAGCCAGCAGTTCAATATTTTTCATGGATTTTCGTTACGCACGGGGAATGGTATGGTAAGTAGTGTCATCCGGAGTAGTACCGTTCACGGTTGCACTCCCTGTTGGGTTATCACACATGTATATTCAATCCTTTCCATTTGCCTGAATTCGTAGAGATACGCTGCCCTGAGTCTCATCTCCGGTATGATTCAATATTCCTGATTTCAGCATTCCGCACAAAGGAAAGGAAATCTTAGAACAGCAGGAATTGGAAGTATATCCAGTAGACAAACGTCTGAGCACACGTCAGGGGAATACCAATGCGGGCAAATTCCCAAAACCGGATGGTCTGCCCTTCTTTCTCAGCATTCTGGATGATGATGACGTTACTTGCAGCACCGAGAATGAGCAGATTTCCTGCAAGCGTGCTTCCGGCGGCAAGCGCCATGAAGACAGCGTTTGATGCACCTGCCTGCGTCATCAGGGGAAGAGCAAGTGCCACAAAGGGGACGTTTGAGATAAACTGGCTGACGATGATACCCAGTGTGAAGATGACCGGGACACTGGTAATGGGATATGCCGCTGATGCCATCGCCTGCTGGAAGATGCCGGTGTTCCAGACGCTTTGCATCAAAACAAAGAGTGCCGCAAAAAAGACAAGAGTGCCCCAATCAATAGTGCGCACGATACGAACCCGTTTGGGGGATAAAAGCAGGGTGGGCAGTGCTGCACCGATGGCGATCGCTGTCAAAGGGATGGTTATCCCGGTTTGGAGAAGGGTGAAGAGCACTCGGAGGCCGATCAGGATAAAGATGAGAACGAGCGACAGCAGTGCCGGGCGGGTGAGGGAAGGGTCACCTGCTGGTTCCAATTCAGAGGATGAAAGAACGCATTTGTCAAATTCACGCGGATAAAAGACCTTCATCGCCCCATAGATCACAAACAGGCCAACAAAAGACGGAATCGCGAGGTAGAATACAAAGTCTATAAACGGGTTTTCAAGGCCGCTTTCAAGGGCGATGAGAAGATTCTGAGGATTCCCGATGGGACTTAGAACACTGCCGGTTGTCACAGAGAAGGCAAGAACAAGGAGCAACATCACCGCTGATATATGGTATTTTCGTGCGAGATACAGAACAAAGGGAGTGCCGATAATGGCCACGGTGTCGTTCATGAGAACCGCAGAAAAAAACCCGGTGCCACCAATTAAGAGCAGGATAAAGAAGTCCATACTCATCTCACGCCGGAAGAGCCGGTTGGACAGGGTGACTAAAATCCCACTCGCCTGAATGGCCTCACCGACAACAAACATCCCAAAGAGAAAGATCATGACATCGGTATTGATGGCATACAACGCGTCCAAAGGAGTTATCTGCCCGAGAACAAGGACAGTAACAGCTCCTCCAAGCATTATCTGCCAGATGGCAAGCCGGATGCCGCCAACATTACGAAGCGCAATCAGCACAAGGACAAGGGCAAGGATGACTGCGACGATGATTGTCTGACTCATCGGGGATGTGTTACTGTCATGTTATATTCGGGAAATTGAGGCAATAAATACCGGTGGTTCAGGGGGAATTACAAACCATCACGCGTCCGGGAAAAAGCGGCAAAACATGAATAATAACACAGACTGAATGAACCAATGCATTCTTACGAGATCCGGAAACGGGTCTACGAAATTGAGAATGAACAAATGAAAGGGCAGAGGGTCATCCCAATCAGTCATACAGACCGGTTGCGACACCGTCATCATCGTCGTCCCAGTCATCATCATTACGGGTACGGTCTTTATTGAGAGTGTCTCCACCGGGAGGAGGGCCATGCACGGCGCAGACTGAAAAGACCCCCTGACTCCTGAAATATGCCTTTACCAGAATAAACACACCTATCAGAATGAGAAACCATGAAGTGGCAAAGTAAGTAACAAAAAACACGATGACACCGAAGATGCGTAAAAAAAGTTCGGTGATCGTGCAGTGCCGCAGGATAGTCAATGTCATGGATAATCTTTCTTCTGAGTCGGGCATGATAACAGTTTGGGTAGCCACGATTGTCCGGGGATGCCATTTTTGTAAATTCTCGTCTAAAATAATGAAACGACACCTTCTTTCTCCTGAATAATTCAAAAACAACCTCCTTCACCCCACCAAGTAAATAAAATTAAATAGCAATAAAACAACAAAATTTAACACAAGTTTACTTGTATCTAGTTATTATAACTACAGTTACTCTGGTGATATGATGCATATAATGGAAGGTTTTCTGCCCAGCCCGTGGTGGCAGATATGGTGGATTCTGGCACTGCCGTGCCTGATATACGGTTTCTACAAACTAAAGAAGATTATGGAGACGAACCGTGAAGTGCTCCCGCTGCTTGGTGTTGCAGCCGGATTTATTTTTGTCCTCTCAGCCCTGAAACTCCCTTCGGTAACCGGAAGTTGTTCCCACCCAACGGGGACAGCACTGTCAGCAATTACCTTTGGTCCATGGATTACCGCAGTACTGGGCTTTATCGTCCTTTTGTTCCAGGCCTTGTTTTTGGCACACGGTGGTCTGACGACCCTTGGTGCAAACATGGTTTCCATGGCCATCGTTGGACCATTCGTTGGTTATTATGTTTACCGCGGCCTGAATAAGGTGAATGTAAATTTCTTCCTTACCGTCTTTATCGCAGCATTCCTCTGTGATCTCATGACATACGTGGTAACTGCACTTGAACTTGCACTTGCATTCCCTGCAGTATCAGGAGGACTCTTAGCGTCTTTTATCGCATTCCTTAGCGTATTTGCGGTAACACAGGTTCCGATTGCAATCATTGAAGGTTTGGTCTTCGTGGTCATCTTCAAGTACATCATCATTCTGAAGCCTGACCTTCTGTTAAAAATGAAAGTGCTGACTGCAGATAAAATGGAAAAGGTAAAAGGAGGATTGGAAGAATGAAATATCTCTTTGAAATAATCACCGTGATTGCACTCATCGTCTTCACCGGGGTTTTCCTGTACACAGATACCATCATTCAGGCAGCAGGAGGAGAAGGTTGGGAAGGAACGGACGGTGTCGGTTCTGAGATGGTTGAAGAACTCGGTTATGAACCGTGGATTGACAATTCTGACTATACCTTCACTCCTCCTTCGGGTGAGATTGAGTCCTGCCTATTTGCCCTTCAGGCAGTATTCGGCGGTCTTTTGATCGGATGGATATTTGGGTCATTGGCAACAGAAAGAAGGATTAAAAAGAACCCAAACTAATCATTTTTTAAGATATTTTGACGAATTACGAATTATTTGAAAATATTGCCCAGAACAACGGACTCAGGAATGTGAATTCTGCAGTAAAGCTGATATTAGGACTGGGGTGTATCCTCATCTCCGTTTCCTCAGAGAGTTTTCTCACGCCATTTATTATCGCTGTATCCATTAGTCTCATTACGATCATTCTTGGAGGCATTAATCTCCGTTATTATCTCAGAATGCTTTGCATACCGCTCGGATTTGCCATTCTCAGTGTGCTCGTCATACTCTTTATCAGAAACAGTGGAGATGTACTCTTTTCGACTGAT
>JAAYIO010000157.1 GCA_012523385.1 Methanomicrobiales archaeon | reverse complement strand
TGAGATGGTTTAAGGAAATAATCGCTGGGTTTCTCGAGATAGAAGGGGTCACCGCATGTGTAACAATAATAATTAAATAATCAAATTGAAAGAATGGTCTCAGGTATCTATTATGAAAAAATCATATAATTCCCGAATTATGCTCAGAAAGGAACCCGAGGGCGGGTATACCGCATTTGCACCTTCTCTTCCCGGCTGTGTTACCTATGGTGATACAATTGACGAGGCTATTGAGATGACTAGGGAAGATGTTGAACTCTACATCGAGAGTCTCATTGAACATAATGAACCCGTGCCATCTGAGGAGGAAGTCTTTGAATATAAACTTCAGATAA
The DNA here is from genome assembly GCA_012523385.1 of Methanomicrobiales archaeon. Classification (GTDB taxonomy): domain Archaea; phylum Halobacteriota; class Methanomicrobia; order Methanomicrobiales; family Methanomicrobiaceae; genus Methanogenium. Next base: position 1,180 of record JAAYIO010000157.1, on the reverse strand, counting down.
ACGCACTTGCATGAAACTTCCTGCCCTGAATCCCGAAAAGATCATACGGATACGGGAGAAGAAAGGGTTTGTTCTGGACAGGATAAAAGGGAGTCACCATATATATCTACATGCTGAGGGAAGGCAGAGGGTGGTCATTCCAGTGCACAAAAAGAACCTGCCCAAAGGCACCCTGATGGAGATACTAAAGCAGGCCGGTATAACTAAAGAAGAACTGGCCGATCTTTAGGATTAGCCGGAGAATGTACAGGCCTGCAAAAAACGCAGATAAATAATAGATATATATGCTGAGGATCTCTGTGGGATCCCCGGATGGCATCTCTCACATAATGACGGGCCGATGGCAATCCCATTTTTGTTCTTTTTTTGCGCCAAATATATCCGAAAAAATGAATGAGCAGTTCAGATATTCACTCTTCTGTGCGGATAATGTCATACACCGCGTGATGCTGGGTAGGAGAGTATGAGCGAACCTGATACTCACCCCTGATTGTGCAAGGATACGCTTCAATCATCTTTCGGTATTCACCCTCCTCTTCCTGCATCGCATAGAGATGGATAACACCGCCCGGACGTACGAGGGAAACGGCTGTTCCAAAAAAGGGTACCGGACTCATCGGGAGATTCATAATGATTCGGTCAAATGAGCCTGTTGGCAGATACTCCCCCAGACGGGCAGCATCCGCAAGCATCGGGATGATATTTTTGCACCGGTTCAGTTTGATGTTCTGTTCCATCAAAAGGACAGCACCGGGATTGATGTCGCCTGCAATGACAATCTCTGCCTTCTCTGCAAGTGCTATTGCAAACGGCCCGACACCAGCAAACATATCACAGACCCGCTCGCCCTCTTTCATCAAAGAGACGATCCTCTGGCGTTCATTTGCAAGGCGGGCAGAGAAGTATGCGGCTTCAAGGTCTATTTTCAGCCGCATGCCGTATTCTATACATTCTGTGGCGGTCACGGGCTTTCCCGCAAGCACCCGGAATCCCCGCGTCCGGTACTCACCGGACACAGGGGTTTCGGCAAAGAGCACTGTGTGGATAGAAGGGCGTGATGCAAGGAGCAGTTCCGCCTCGCCAACATCATCATCCTGCATGATGGCAATACCCCCCACCAAGTCATGCCGGGGGAGGGAAACGACCTTTGCATTCGCCTCACACTCCCATTGTTCGGTTG
>JAAYIO010000156.1 GCA_012523385.1 Methanomicrobiales archaeon | reverse complement strand
CTTTACCACCGGAAATGTGTTGACTGAATTATTTGCGATAAGAACAAGCGGGCAGGCATTTCTGATCTGGCTGAGTTTGGCATGGCCGAAGTCCATCAAATCGATGTGAAGAATATCCGCACCAGCCTTCCAAAGAATGCGGGCAAGTTCCCGGTCATCTGCGGCGACACCCGCACGAATCTTGACCGAGACCGTGACATTCTCGGCCTTGAGTGCCCGGACGGTGTCTGTCAGTTGTTCCGTATTTTTAAGGAGGGCTTCACCACAGAGAGCGGCAATCATCGGCTCCTGTCGGCAGTGCGCATCAATCTCATACACCAGACCGGGGCCAAGAGCCCGGGCAACCTTAGCAAACGATTCCGGTGTGCTTCCGCGCATATTAACGGCAACAACAAGACCGCTATCTGCAAGCAACTCTGCCTGTGTCCGTATTTCTTTGATGGGGTCATCGGTCAGAAACTCATGCCGTCCGGTCTCCACGAGACGGCGGGATGCTTCCTGCGTGGCTTCTTCAATGGAATATCCCCCGATGCAGACCATGCCGACATCCTCTTTTCGTGCGAGGGCGTACGCGGCATCAACCACACCCGCCATGGATGCAAGTACAATAGGTGTCTTCACTACTGTTTCATTCACCATCAGTTCATACCGGTCGTAGGGATCCATATTCACTTCCTGTGTATTCTTTTTATTCTGCATATGTAATGGCTTTCTATATACCTTCCATGCGGTAGCCCTGCAGGACAGCTGCCCGGGTACGATCATTCCACCATTCCCTGTTTGCATGACGGACACGAGCGTGTATCCTCAAAGGAAAGTTGTGAAAGTGAACCACCCCCGTTGTCATTCCATTTCCTCAAAATGCATACCAATATAGCAGTCTCCTCATCCCGTTAAAATACGGTGAAACCCTCGTTCCGGATACATCGTATGTACCTCAAACAGACCATGCAGAAAAATACAGCGCCCCTCTCCCCTCCGTGGTATCATCCACTATGAATGTTACAAGGAATCAGGAAAAAAACCGGTAATTATTTTATGAACTATCGTAGTACATTGTAGTATATGTCACAGACAGGATTCTTACTCGTTGGTCACGGAAGCCAGAAACCCTATAACAAAGAACTGATCGAAACAACCGCGAAGCAGGTTGCAGAACAGGAAACACGTTTCTTGGTGAAGTCCGGTTTCATGAGCATCAACGAACCTACTGTTGAAGAAGTGCTTGAGGAGTTCAGGTCAGCAGATATCACCAAACTGGTTGTCGTACCCCTCTTCCTCGCAAAAGGTGTGCACATTCTCGTTGATATCCCTGAGATCCTCGGTCTTGAACAGGGTAGCTACGTCGGAACATTCACCCTTAAAAACGGGACGGAAATTCCGCTTCTGTATGCACAACCCATCGGGAGCGATCCATTACTCGCTAGCCTGATGATTAAAAACGCAGACAACATCATGAACAGTCAGTAAACAATCGTTAGATTTCTATGAACATTCTGGTGCTTGACACCATCCATGGCGGGAAAGAAATAGCCCGCCATCTTTTATCAAACGGCTATGCCGTTGACACCGTTGATGTGTACCGCGGAGAGGGGAGCATCACCGTTGACGAGGCATCGACCCGTACGTATGATCTGGTGACCGCACCGGTTCATCTGGACCCCGATCAACCGCTGATGCATCTCTCTGGAAAATACCAGACACATCACCAGATAATCCGGTTCTGTCTGGGTGAGGCGCGGCCGCGGCTGACCGTTGAAGTCACCGGTGCACGCGGCAAGACCACCATTGCCCACGCCCTTGCATCCATTCTCACGGGAAGAGGCATCCTTCTCTCCTCCATTGGAATCACTGAATATCCGTCCCGTGAAAATATTGGGAAGAAAAGCATCACCCCTGCATCAACCATTCAGGCCGCAAACGATGCCGTCGCATCCGACGGTTGGCTCGTGGCAGAGGAGTCCATCGGCGTCAGTGGTATGGGTGACCTTGGTATCCTGACATCGGGGGATGATTATCTCTGTGCAGGCGGAAAGAAATCTGCTCTTGCCGTAAAAAAAGAGATGCTCGTCTTTTGCAACCACATTCTCGCGGCACCCGGCATTGACTGGCACGATAGACGAGTCATCCACGCAGAGGATATCGTGTCCTGTGAAGGCACGACATGTACCTGGTCCTATAACGGACAGGAAGGATCATTTGAAAATCCCCTCATGGTTCTTCCCGCCTACCAGAATGCCATGCAAACCGCCGCCGCTGCCGCCTGCTTACTGGGGTATTCCCCGGACGGACTCCGTGATTTCACCGCACTTCCGGGGAGACTTCAGGTGCACCGGCATGATTCACAGGTCATTATTGATGACGCAAATTCCGGCACATCAAAGAGCACCGTGCCGGAAGCGGTGCGCTACGGGCGTTTGATTCACCCAAACGTGCCGCTCGTGCTCGTCATCGGCGCTGAGGCAGAAAACATCTGCGAAGGCTTTTCTCTCGCAGATATCAAATACGTAATCGACAGCACCTGTCCCGATTCCGTCATCCTCGTTGGAAGTATATATCCAAACGATGCCGCATCATACCTGTTGCACCCATCTGTTGTGCAGGTATCCTCTCTTGCTCAGGGGGAACGGTATGCAAAAACCCTATTCAAGACAGCAGTCATTGTGCTCGCTGTAAAAACCTGGAGATAAGACCTATGCAGTATATTCAGCCACGCCCCAGTTCCATTGTTGCCGCCCTCTACACCGCCCGTGACCTTGGGTGTGACCTTGCCATCCTGCACGGCCCATCCGGATGCTCGTTCAAGCACGCACGGCTTTTAGAGGAGGACGGGCTACGGGTGCTGACCACCTCTCTTGCCGACAATGAATTCATCTTCGGGGGTCACGAAGCGCTGGAACGTGTCTTACAATATGCAGAAAAGACCTTCACCCCCACCCGCATCGCGGTTGTCGGCACCTGCGTCTCGATGATCATCGGTGAGGATATGGAGGCCGCCATTCGTGATTCAGGCATCACCACTCCGGCCATCGCCATGGACATCCATGCGGGGTTCCGCGAGAATATTGACGGCGTGATTGCCGCACTCCGTCCGGCGGCAGACATCGGATGGATAAGTGAAGAAGAACTCGTTCGGCAGGAGCGTGTCCTTGCCGGTGCAAACGCCGTCGAACGTGCCCGGGG
>JAAYIO010000155.1 GCA_012523385.1 Methanomicrobiales archaeon | reverse complement strand
TGGTAATACCATCGATATCGCTCACAAGAGGTTCGACACAGCTAAGTTCTACTTTACCATTGTAGACTGCCCAGGTCACCGTGACTTCGTTAAGAACATGATCACCGGTGCATCCCAGGCTGACGCAGCTCTCCTTGTTGTTGCAGCACCTGATGGTCCAATGGAGCAGACAAAGGAACATGTTTTCCTGTCCCGTACCCTTGGTATCACCCAGCTTATCATCGGCATCAACAAGATGGATGCAGTTAAATACAGCGAAGAGCGCTACAATGAAGTTAAAAAAGAGCTCTCTACCCTGATTAAGCTGGTAGGATACAAGCCGGATGATATCCAGTTTATCCCGATGTCCTCGTTTGTTGGTGACAACATCAAAGAACACTCGGCAAATACCCCGTGGTACAAGGGACCTACCCTTCTTGAGACACTTGACACACTGGTTGTACCTGAACTTCCAACCTCCCTTCCGTTCCGTCTCCCCGTCCAGGATGTATACACCATCTCTGGTATTGGAACCGTCCCTGTCGGACGTGTTGAGACCGGTATCATGAAGAAGGCAATGAAAGTCTCTTTCATGCCCGCAAATGTGGTAGGAGATATCAAGTCCATTGAGATGCACCACGAAGAGCATGACCAGGCATTACCTGGCGACAACGTTGGATTCAACGTCCGTGGTGTCGGCAAGAATGACATCCGTCGTGGTGACGTCTGTGGTCCTGCAGAGAAGCCACCTACCGTTGCAGAGGAATTCATTGCACAGATTGTGGTTCTTCACCACCGCAGTGCAATCACCGTTGGTTACACCCCGGTGTTCCACTGCCACACCACCCAGACTGCATGCACATTTATGGAATTGCAGAAGAAGCTTGACCCACGCACAGGACTCGTCAAGGAAGAGAATCCAACCTTCCTCAAGACCGGTGATGCAGCAATTGTCAAGTTCCGCCCTGTCCAGCCTATGGTCATTGAGAAGATCAAAGAAATTCCGCAGCTTGGTCGCTTCGCAATCCGTGATATGGGTTCAACTATTGCAGCAGGCATGTGCATTGACGTCATTGCCAAAGATATGAGATAATCTCCCTTCTTTTTCGGTGATAACCATGCAAAAAGCCAGAATTCGTCTTTCAGGAACAGACTTCCAGCAAGTTGAAATGGTCTGTGAACGTATAAGAGAAATTGCAGAACGTACCGGCGTAAATCTCGCAGGCCCGATTCCCCTGCCCACAAAGCGCATGATCGTTCCGATTCGTAAGAGTCCGGACGGCGAGGGTACCGCAACCTGGGATCGCTGGCAGATGCGTGTGCACAAACGCCTTATCGATCTCGATGCAGATGAGCGTGCACTGCGCCAGTTGATGCGCATTCAGGTGCCAAAAGGCATAGGCATTGAAATCGTTCTGGAGAACTAAGGGTGCGGCGTGAAAGCCGCAGATTCCTCTCCAACATTTCTTCGCAGGATACGGTTTGAACATTTATTCGTTTTAATTTTTATTATTGCGCTTGTATTGCGCTTTCTTTTCCTCGATTTAAAGCTCTTTCATCACGACGAGGCGATACATGCTTGGTTCTCTTTTAAACTGCTGATGGAAGGGACATACATCTATGACCCGGTCTACCATGGCCCGCTTCTGTATTACACGACAGCTGGCATGTTTGCCTTTTTAGGTGACTCAGATCTCGTCGGTCGGATAGTTCCGGCCCTTTTGGGATCATTGATCGTGCTTTTGGTCTGGCCGATATACCGGCTGGGATACCTTGGCAAGCGGGGCGCACTTATTGCTGCACTGTTCCTTGCAATATCTCCGAATATGGTATACTTCTCGCGGTTTCTGAGAAACGATATTTTCATTGCGTTTTTTTCTCTGCTTTTTGTCGTGGCGATCCTGTATTATTTTGAATACGGAAAACGCCGCTATATGCTGGTGGCAGCCCTTGCCGCAGGATTGGGCTGTTGTTCAAAAGAGAATATGCCTATTATCCTTGTGATATTTGGGGTGTTCATTCTTGCCGCCGTGGTGCTGAAGTGGGTGCATCTAAAGAAGGGGTGGTGGATGGACTTCATTCTCGGTATTGCAATTATAGGAGCCGTGGGCTCGCTCTTCTATTCTTCCTTTGGGATGCATCCCGAGGTGCTCTGGACTGGTGCATTCGATGCCATTGAGCATTGGGTGGCGATGTCGGATCAGCAACGCCTTGGAGGCCCGCCGTATTTCTATATCATTCTCATGATGCTTTATGAGGTGCCGATTTTGCTTTTTGCATTCGTGGGGACAGTGCAGGCATTTATCTGTGCTGTGCTTTTCAGGAAACGGCGACAAAAGGAATCAGATCTGTTCAGATCTGTGGCAACAACCGGGGAGGATAATGCCATACTGGATGGGATGGAACTTTCTGCGGACGGAGATACTGGAGAGGTGGTAAAGAATTGCAATATGCCTCTCCTTTCTGAGTTGATAGAGGCGGTAACGTTTGAATCACTATCTGAATTCGAATATGAATCCGGTTTTGAATCGGAACTGATCTTCGAATCAGACGATGAACCTACTGAGGCAAAGGATCTTGAGGCAGCGTCGCCAGACGAGAATCTATCCGTTAATGTGGCATCCGATTCGTCCGACCATGCGCCTAGCAGGCTATCCAATTTCATTGCCCGTGCGGTTGGTCTTTGCAGTGGTGGAGATCGACCGGATTGCGACCGCCAACTTGGCTTTGTGCTCTTCTGCATCTGGTGGATGGGTGCGTCCCTTGTCACCTATGCAGTCATTGGTGAAAAGGTGCCGTGGCTTATTGTACATCAGCTCCTTCCGATGATCTTTGTCGCGGCGTTTTTCATGTCCCGGAAAAAAGCGGTAATTGCCCTTGTTCTCTCGGTATTCCTCGTTGTGATGATGATGCATGTCGTCTTTACTCCCGCTGATATCAATGAACCCATTGTGCAGGTGCAGAATTCCGAAGAGCTCCGTGAACTTTTCCGTCTTATTGATGGTGGGAATAAAACTGCGGTGACGTCAGAAGGCGTGTGGCCGTTGCCATGGTATTATCGCGGTGAGCGTTCTGAGAAATTGGCTTATCTGTCTTCTGCGGGGGATAATCCAGGACTTTTCACTGACGGAAGGTATGACGTCGTAGTCTCTCATAATCCGGACGGTTTTTCTGAACTGCCCGGATATGTGAAAATGGATGTTATCCGGCAGAGCTACTGGTTCTCCATCTATGAAAACAGGCAACGGATACCTGCGTATTATTTCTTCCGTGACGGGAAGATGGGCAGTGTTAACTGGAATATCTTTGTTCGGCCGGAGATGACCCAGGCGGCGGATATGCCGGTGAATGGAACTGCCTGAAAGGATGTTTAGCCTACCCATTTCTTTTTTTTTAAGTTTTGTCTGTCTCTGTCTCTCTGTGTCATTTTTCCTTTGATTAGATTCTCGTTATCTGTAGTATTTGCAGGGTATTGCCCTGGCTGGGTGTCAGGCAGTCTGCGTATCGATCTTCTTCCCTATGCGTCTGATATGATTAATCTGTCTCTGCCTAACAACCGGGGGGGTGGTTAATGATATCCATTCTCTCCTTTGAGTAGACGGTGCAGGTATGTTCCCTGATAACCAGGCGAGGGTTGACTCTGGTTTTTCGGGTATGCTGTGGCCTGTTCTTATGCGACCTTCTGCACATGAGGGTAATGATTAGGTAAAGAGATCTTGCTGTGCGCTAAATCGAAACTGATGAATTCTGTGATGCTGGGAAACAGCAGAGTGCTTCAACGTTTTGATTAAAAGAGCGCAAAACTGAGAAAAAATTTCTTTGATTTGAATGGTCGACGTTCAAAAAAAGGAGGATTAATATAAAAAATGAAGGGGATGGGATTGCTGGTTATCCCAGTTCATCCCATTTAGTAACCCGGCGGTATAGCACAAATCCGATACCCGCAACGATGATAACCGCCACAATGATGATGATATAGGTTCCCATACCGCTGATGTCAGGAAGTCCGCCTAAACCGCTATTTCTCAGTTCAGTAGACATTGATTGGGCTTCATTTGCGGTCAGCTGTGCTTCATTTGCTTTCAGGCGCGACTGGTAGAAGTCCATATTATCCCGGAAGTCCTTTGCCTGTGACACCTGTGTCTCTGCGAGAGCCACTTTATTCTGAATTGCTGCTACCTTGGTATTGCCCGCCATCTTCCGGTCGTTAATGAAGTAGCTGATGTCACTATGTACCGCATCAATGGTCACCTGTGTGGCATCGATTAGGCTGCTTGCATAGGCATTTTCAAGGCTCGCTTCAGCCAATTTAATTAGGACTCCCGCATCTGTAAGGAGTGTATTTGCCTTTGAGTAACTGGCTGTCTTTGACTCTTCAATCTTATCTTTTGCCTGATGGTAAAGTTTGTCTGCCTCTACAACATTCACCCCCAGTGCGGTATACTCATCAATGGATGCGCGGAGCTCTTCGATCTTTTTTATACGCACATTTCGTATATTGTCAACATCGGCGGGGTTTATCAGGGTGCGTTCGATGAGGATCTCCCCGCCGGGTGGAACATTGCCGTTTGCATCAATCTGACGCAGGCGGAAGAGGGTGAGATCAGAGGTTTGTGTGGCTCCAGGTACCTTTCCGACAAGGGAATATTCCACCGTCACGTCAGATTCTTCAGGGTATGCAAGATCCCATCCGAGGAGACGCACATAGCGGACGGTAGTATGTTTTGGGATGCCCTGGCTGTTTACAAGGATGGTGTAATCCCATTTCGGATCCACCAGTTCGGTGTATGCCTCAAGTTCATTATTTGTGTTAAATGTGGTGTCTTTACCTCCCGTCAGTTTGACGATAACATGAACTATGACCTGATCGCCGTGTGCAAGGTCACCGGATGCCGGCTCTACGGTTGCCTCGCTTTGCACAAAATCTGCTCCTGCTGCTACCACTCCCTGTACCAAACAGAGTGCAAGTAATATCGAAAGTATGAGTATAATTCCCCGTCTCATGGTATATTTCACCTGTTTCATCTGATTTTATTCAAAGAGCGGATCAATCTCGTCTCCATCGAACATGGACGAACGCCGTTCTTTGGACTTGATTACATCCTCTTTTGTTTCTTTCGCAATCTCCATCAATTCACGGATACGTGGCGCATCGCCGATGGTTGCAAGTACAACGACAGCGGCAATCTTTGAGCTTTCTGTTGGATAGTCACCACCACGAACCTCAACGCCCGCGATGTTCTCTTCCACCCACGACTTGGATTTCTCAACACCTTTGCGGTCCATCTCCTCGGGGGGGCCCGCTATTAGTACCAGAGCCCGCTCGGCAGTGGTGTAATCACAGGGCATCGTAAGACGACCCAGCATCGCACGGCGTACGAGACCGATAATCTTTGCAGATTTATCTTCTCCCGTGAGCACTTCCTCTGCCGCTTCCTGCTTCCTGAAACCTTTCAAAAGTCCGCCTGCAAAGCCTCTGTTCTGTCTGCCGCCCTTCGTAATGGTCTCAGAAATTGCATATCCGACACTGCTCACGCCACCACCGCGGAGGGTGTTGATGATCTCACTGGAATCAACAACCATCTCTCCCACACCGGCTTTGCTTACCTCACCGGCACGGAAGAGAACGCCAAATCTGCGGACGATCTCGTCATTAAGACGCTGATAGGCTCCGCGAACACTCTCGCCCTCATTTTTCCATGCACTGTTGTCAAAGATGAAGGTGTTGTCTGCTTCATTAACGAGGGTGGAGAGACTGCGTGCTGCGTTATATGAATACAGCCTCCCCTCTTCTGGTGCCGGAAGAATGCCTAATGCATAGACCGGTTCACGGTATATCCGCTTCAGGTGGCGTGCCAGCACCGGTGTTCCACCGGATCCGGTTCCTCCGCCAAGGCCCGCGCAGATAACAAATGCATCTATGTCGTGAGTCCCGCGGTTGTCGATGGTATTGATGATGCTGTCAATCTCATCTGCGGTTATTTTGGCTCCGGTTACGTTGTCAGTGCCTACACCATGGCCTTTGACCACGGTCTGTCCAATGAGGATACGATCCTTGAGCTCGATGTTGTCGAGACCCATAAGATCCGTCCGTGCAGTGTTTACTACAATCCCCCGGAAGCTCCTTGTCGGTGCCTTTTTGTCCTGTTCAATGAACATGTCGACAATTTTTCCGCCTGCCTGGCCAAATCCTATGAAAAAAACTCTCATGTATGCACACCATCCGATCGAATATAAAAAATCGCTTCTTCAGACTATACCAAACATTTCTTTCATAACTTCAAAAACTTTCTTATGGCAATTCTGGCAATACTAAGTATATAATGAGAATCTGCATCATAGGCGGAGGATTGACTGGTCTTTCTGCTGCATATTTCCTTTCACACACATACAATGTCGATGTGCTGGAGTCCTCAGCAGAAGCTGGTGGTCTCTTATCCTCCTCTCCTGTCCATGATACCAATATTGAACGGTACTACCACCACTGCTTCTCCGGTGATGCGCATCTCATCGCGCTCATGGATGAACTTGGTCTCACAGCAGATCTCATCTGGCTCAACGGGAGCACCGGTTATTTCAGCGAAGGCCGGCTTTATCCGCTGACAACCCCCTTTGAGATTCTCCGTTATCCTCTTCTCACCGTGCGCGACAAGATCAGACTTGCCCTTCTCACGCTCCGGGCGGGGAAATATAAGGCCGCTTCCTACGACGATATGACTGCGGACGCGTTTATTTTGAACACCTGCGGCCGTCATGTCTATGATTCATTCTTTACGCCTCTTTTACGCAGCAAATTCGGAGACCGGCGTCATGAAGTCTCGGCCGCATGGCTGATATCACGGATTGCCATTCGTTCTGACCGCGGTCCGCAGGGGGAACGGTTAGGATACTTGCGGCATGGCTACCAGAGTCTGATCACGGCACTCTCGGATGCAGTCCGCAGGAATGGCGGGGCGATTCATACCGGCATCCCTGCCCGAACCCTTGAAAAAACTGAGAAGGGTGTGTGGATGGTCAACGGGGCACCATACGATGTTGTGGTCTCAACCGTGCGTCCCTCCATTCTCACATCCATTGGCGGCCCCCACCTCCCTGACATTCCGCATCAGGGGGCGGCCTGTGTGACGATGGGTCTATCCCGTGATGTACTGAAGGGCATTTACTGGGTCAATATCAAGGATGAGGCGCCGTATGGGGCGGTAATTGGGCATACAAACTTTGCTCCCTTTGAGTGGTATGGGGAGCACATCGTTTATCTGGCATCCTACTTTCAGGACAATCCCCCGGCGGGTCACGAGGAACGGATGATTACCGATTTCTGCACACGGTTTGGTGTCTCCCGTGAGGAGATCCGCTGGCATTATATGACGACCGATACCGCTTCCGGGCCGGTGTATACCACTGGATACCGGAATCTTATTCCTCCCGATGAAGTGGATGGATGCTACTGTTCCGGTATGTTCTCTTCTCCCAATTATCCCGAACGGAGCATGGAGGGTTCGATTGTCGCAGCACGGGCAGTGGCAGATCTGATTCTCTCCCGAAAGGTGCGTCATGACTGAATACGAGGTTTGTGCCATCCTCCCGGTCTACAATGACCGGGAGGCACTTGAGATAGCTATTCCCCGTTCCATTGAAGTGCTGGAGGGAATCACGGACTCATTCCTGCTCGCAGTGGCAGAGGACGGCAGCACCGATGGCAGTGCGGAGTATGTCCGTGAATGGGAAAAAAAAGATTCCCGTGTTCGGCTCTTTCACGCAGAAGAACGTCTTGGTCGCGGAACGGCACTGACACGCGTCATCCGTGCGGTAGATGCAGAGATTGTCTGCTATTATGATGTGGATCTTGCCACCGATATGGCGCATCTGCCTGCACTTATACAGGCCATCCGTGATGGCAGTGACGTCGCAACCGGATCCCGCCTGATGCCTGAAAGCGATATTGTGCGCACACAGGGGCGTGAAGTGGCGAGTCAGGGGTATAATCTTCTGGTGCGGGTAGTCCTGAAGAGCCGTCTGTATGACCACCAATGCGGGTTTAAGGCAGTTATCCGAGAGCGTGTACTCCCTCTTCTGGACGATATTGAAGCTTCTCACTGGTTCTGGGACACAGAACTCCTCGTCCGGGCGCAGCACAGGGGGTTTCGTATCGCAGAAATTCCTGTGCGCTGGCGAACCAGTGACAAGACGACCGTCAAATCAAGCGACGTATATGAAATGGGGATGGCAGTTTTCCATTTGAGGCGGCACCTGAATGATTAAAAAGGCAATGACCATTGTGTTCCCCACCATTCTTGCCGTTGGCATCATCGCGTTTATGCTGTATCGCGTATGGGATGACCTTTTGATTGCTGTTCAGAACGCCGTCTGGTCATACCTGATTCTTGCTGTTTTCATCTGTGTCGGGGCATGGTTCCTCCGCGGTTTTAGGTACCGCTCCATTCTAGCAAGTCTCTCAGTTACTGTTTCTCTTTGGCTTTCTACGGCCTGTATATACCTGTCACAGACGGCAAACCTTATGGTCCCGGCACGTCTGGGGGACTTAATCCGACTTTTTATCCTGAAGCAGGAAGCCGATGCGACCTACACAAATGGTCTCTCGTCGCTGGTGGTTGAACGGTTCTTTGATATTGTGACCATCGCTCTCTTAGGGGCCTTGGCCCTTCCCTTTGTTTTGAATGTCCCTGACTGGTTTATTACGGTTATCTATGTAGCGCTTGGACTCTGCGGTCTCTTTGTGATCTTCATCATCTCTGCGGGACGGCTTCACTCTGAGAACCGATATATGCACGTGATCATTGACCTTTTGAATCAGGTGAAGGCGGCATCACTCTCGGCAAAAGGGATTTTGGGCCTTTCTGCTCTTTCCATTCTGATCTGGGTGACCGATGTACTGATATGCTATGTCGTTGCGCTGATGTTTGGTGCAACCATTCCGTTTGTGGTAGTCACGCTTGCCATTGTCATCGGAAATCTGGTCAAGGCAGTGCCGGTTACGCCCGGGGGTGTCGGCACCTATGAGGTCGCCGTCGCCCTTACCTTAACGCTTGCAGGTGTGGACCCTGCGATTGCGACCCTTATTGCGGTGATTGACCACCTCGTCAAAAATGGTGTCACAGTTGCAGGCGGTGTGGTTTCGCTCTATGTCTTTGGTGACTGGGCTGTCTCTCTTCTGCGCCGTGCCTTTTCCCACTCTCTGGATGTGTCGGAGGTTAAATGATCGGGGCGCTCACTCAGGCAGGGGGGCTCATTTTCTGGTTGCTAATTCTGAAGACCCTCCAGACTGCTCTCTGGCCTATCCTATCGGGTGCGTTCGGGCGGTTTAGTTATCCGATCTCCTTTCCTCTCTCGTTTCTCATCTTTGGTGGCATCAGTTGGTACCTGGGCATTGCACATATTCCGGTGCAGGCGGCGGCGATTCCGTTTCTGGTCATCATCGTCTATTATGCCGTTACCGGTTGGTACACCCGGGAAAAATTCATTGGCGTCTGGAAGTGGGACCTCGTTTTTCTGCTCTGCTTTATCTTTATGACTGAGATTCGGTTCTTCAATCCGATGATCTCCTATGCAGAGAAGTTCATGGATCATGCCTTTCTTGCATCCATTATGCGTGCGCCTCTGGTGCCTCCCGCTGACCCGTGGTTTGCAGGAGGTACGCTTGCGACCTACTATTACCTCGGGCACTGGATGATGGGGGTAACCGGTCTTCTCTCTGGCACCGCACCGCCGCTCGCCTTTAATCTCATCCTGCCAACGGTCTTTGCCAACGCGGCAGTCGCCCTCTATGCAACAGGTCACCTGCTTTTGACCCGTTTCCGGGCACTTCCGGTGGTGGCTCTCTTTCTGGTAAATCCTTCCTTTATTCTGCAGGTGTTTCTGGGTGCAGGTGCCTCCGGTGTGCTCTGGAATTCCACCCGCACCATCCCTGATACCATCAACGAATATCCGTTCTTCTCCTTTCTCTGGGGTGACCCTCATGCCCATGTAATTTCGCTCTTTGTGCAGGCGCTCTTCATCTTTCTCATGCTCTATATCCTGCATGAATGGGGGGGACTTTCTGAGCGGAGCCGCTGGGTCTGTCTGGGTGCGGTCGCACTCTGTCTGGGGGTGATGCCGGGCATGAACTCATGGGATGTCCTCGTGTATGCGCCGCTTCTATTGATCGTCGGAGCAATCGTCTGGTACCGGGCCAGAGATGCTACGGTGCCAGACCCGTATCCATGGCGCCTCTTTCTTGTCTGCCCATTGCTCTCCGTTCTTGTCTTTGCACCCTACTATCTGATGCTCACCACTCAGGGCATCGCAGGCATCGGCATTGTGGCAGAGCCCTCGGCAGTTCCGGAGTTCATGCTGGTCTATGGGTTCTTTATCGTGGCTTTCTGGTGTGCCACGCTCCGTGATCTCCGTAAAAATCCGGGGTTGCTTCTGGTGGTTGTGCCGTTTCTCATCACTGGGTATGCGGCAGCAGGTCTTGCCGCAGTACCCCTTACAGCTTTCATCCTCCGCCGCACCTTCCGGCCTGCAGAAGTGATCTCGATCCTTGGACTTGGGGTGCTGATATTCACCGAACTCTTCTACCTCATTGACGGCATGGGTGACGCCTTTTACCGGATGAATACCGTATTCAAATTTGGTCTGGCTGCGTGGATGATGATGAGTGCCGGTGCTTTTCTCTGGCTGGGAGAGTGGCTGACAGAGCATGTCAGGGGTCGGTTTGCATCACCATGGATTGCCCGCGTTGGTGCCGGTGCCATTGTTATCATTTTGATCTGTGCACCCGTGGCAATTCCTGATCTGACGTATGGTTACGGCGGAAAGACTCTGGATGGCCTTGCATGGGTGGATACTCTCCATCCCGGCGATGCTCGTGCGGTGGCATATCTGTCGGTTTTGCCGGGAAACATCACTATTGTTGAGGCAGAAGGAGGGGATTACACATATTACTCCCGCATCTCATCATTCACGGGCATTCCGACCGTTATCGGCATGCCGTTTCATGAGGTAATGTGGCGGGGAAATGATGCAGGCGTATCCCAGCGCATGGCCGATGTGCAGATGATCTATGAAGATCCGTCCCGGTCACCCTCGCTACTCAAGCTCTATGGGGTTGACTATCTGGTGGTGGGAGATACCGAACACGAGCGTTATACCGTTCTCCTTCCGGAAGGAATTCTGGAACGGGTTTTTTCAGAAAATGGAACCTCAATTTACCGCGTTCAGGCGTTTTCTGCCTGAATTTAACCCAATTCTGATGGGGCGGGGGCCCTCCTCAATAACCTTTATCCCTCATACTGTCGATATGATATGGCTACATCAATCACGAACTGATGAGTGATGAGGGAGCAATACGCTACTGAATATGCCCGGAAAATAGCCGGATGCATGTTGTGCTCCTGAATGAGGTGAGTTATGTCAAAAGTATATGTAACATTTGAAGTTTCCGACGAGATCCAGAACAAAGCTCTTGAAGTTCTTGAGGTCTCCCGTGACACCGGCAAAATTAAGAAAGGATCAAACGAAGCCACAAAGGCTGTCGAACGCGGAAACGCTGAACTCGTGCTGATTGGCGGCGACGTTGAGCCGGAAGAGATTGTGATGCACCTTCCTGCACTCTGCGATGAAAAGCAGATTCCGTATGTGATCATCAATAAACAGAATGATGTAGGTGCCGCAAGTGGTCTTGACGTTGGCTCAGCAGCAGCAGCAATTGTCAAAGCCGGAAAGGCTAAAGATCTCCTTGACGAGGTTGTCGGGCAGCTCAAAGAACTGAGAGGGTGAACTAAACTATGGCAGACGCAACGCCGGCAGAAGTCCTCGAGGTCATCGGCAGTACCGGCATGCATGGGGAAGCCATGCAGGTGAAGTGCCGTATCCTTGAAGGAAACAACAAAGGCCGTATTATTACCCGTAACACGGTTGGCCCTATTCGTGAGGGCGATGTCCTGATGCTCATTGAGACTGAGCGTGAGGCAAAGAAACTTTCAAGAAGGTGAAGTGAATGGTTGAACATCATATCTGTTCGTTCTGCGGTGGACCGCTGGAACCTGGTACCGGAAAGATGTACGTCCGTAAAGACGGATCCATCTATTACTTCTGTAGCCAAAAATGCCAGAACAACTACGATCTCGGGCGTGTGCCCCGTCGTGTTGCCTGGACCAAGGCAGGCCGCAAGGCACTTGGTAAGGAGTGATCCCTTTTATGGATCGCACTTTTTTAATGATTAAGCCCGACGGCGTCCAGCGCGGCCTTGTCGGCGAGATTATTACCCGGTTCGAGAAGAAAGGTCTGAAGATGGTCGCCGGAAAGTTTGAAACACTTCCGGAAGACCGTGTGATGGAGCACTATGCCGAGCACACGGGAAAGTCATTCTTTGCAGGTCTGAAAGCCTATATCACCAGCGGACCTTGTTTCCTGATGGTATGGGAAGGCAAAAATATCGTTGCAATTACCCGTCAGATGATCGGGGCAACGAACCCTGCGGAAGCAGCGCCCGGAACTATTCGTGGCGACTGTGCAATGGAAATCGGAATGAATGTTATCCACGGTTCTGACTCAAATGAAACAGCAGCACGCGAGATTGCAATTCATTTTGCACCGGAAGAGATCTCTTCATATTCCCGCATTGACGCAGCATACCTGTACGAATAAGCGTTACAGGCAATCATTCTTTTTTGACATTAGACAACCAAATGGTGACCCTTTCATGGGTAATTGCATTCGGTCATAATAGGTGTGGGTATGTTGTTTTTGTTTGTCTTGGTGATACCGGCAGGTATCCTGTTTCATGGGTACAAAACAAAAAGGTAATTTAAGTCATGGAAGAGAATTGTCTCTGATAACCGGAGGGTGTTTTCGATCATGTCTGAATTAGTGCTGAGGGGGGGGATGATTCTTGTTGGCGGGTCTATTGTTCTTGCGGGTATTGTGATTGCAGCAAAGATTATGGGGCATTCTCTTCCGTTTGCAATGCCGCTGCTGCTGACCTGTGCTGTGCTTATTACTGTCGGAGCGTACGTCGTGAACAGAAGTGCTCCACAGGTGGTATTCCAGGAATCTGATGCGTGAGGTGAGCGTTCGCATCTGTTGTGTGCAAATAGAGAGCGTTCCCGGGAAACCGGAACAAAATCTTGTACGCGCAAAAAAATATGCAATGAAGGCCCGGGAGCGCGGCGCTCACCTTGTGATATTTCCTGAACAGTATCCGACGGGGTGGGATCCCCATGGGACGGATTTTACGGATGATGGGTCCGGTGCCATCTGTGCGGGATGGGCGGCAGTAGCAGTGGCGGCGGGCGTTCATGTGCTGGGTTCATATCGGAAAAAGACTGAATCCATGTCACAGAATGTGGCCGCAGTCTTTGCACCTGACGGCACTCGCATTGCAGAATACGCCAAAATTCACTTATTTTCGCCGGGCGGGGAGGACGTGTCGTTTCTGCCCGGGAATGAACTTGCTTTATTCACTATCGGCGGAGTAAGGTTTGGCATTGGCATCTGCTACGATTTGAGGTTTGCCGATCTCTTCTGTGCGTATGCACGGGCGGGATGCGATGCCGTGGTAGTGCCTGCCGCCTGGCCCTGCGCCCGGCTAAAGCACTTTGATCTCTTTTTGCATGCCCGCGCCCTTGAAAATCAGATGTTTGTGGCGGGTGTGAACACTGCAGGTGGACGCACCTCTGAGGTGAACTGCGGGGGGACGACTGTTGTCGACCCTTGGGGTGAGACGGTTGCCCGGGCAGAGGATGCAGGGACTGCCCTTGTCTGTGCAGATATTGACTTGGCTGCTGTCCGGGAGGCGCGTTCTGCATTTCCCGTGCGTGCCGACCGTAGGGATGACCTCTATCCCTCGCTGTGAGAGGGGTGAGACGGGGAATATCTATACCTGTTCCGACTGCCAATCTATATAGCATGTATCGTCTTGTCTGCATAGGCTGTGGTGCCCAATATCCAGCGGATGAAATAATCTACCGCTGTAGTGCATGCGGTCATCTGCTTACGGTGAAGTACGACCTCGATGAACTGAATATCTCGCGTGCTGAGTGGAACTGTCGCCCTCTGAGGCTCTGGCGCTACAAGGAACTGCTCCCTGTTACAGGAGAACCCGTCTCTCTACAGGAAGGAGGGACGCCTCTTTACCACATGAAGAAACTTGGTGAAGAGCTTGGTTTAAAAAACCTGTATGCCAAGCATGAGGGAATGAACCCGTCCGGTTCGTTTAAAGACCGTGGGATGACCGTCGGTGTCTCGATGGCGCTCCAGCTTGGGATGAAGACCGTTGCCTGTGCGTCAACCGGCAACACCTCGGCGTCTCTTGCGGTGTATGCAGCAAAGGCAGGGGTTCCTGCTGTTGTTCTTCTCCCCGCTGGAAAAGTTGCGCTGGGAAAGGTGGCGCAGGCACTGGTACATGGTGCAAAGGTCATTGCCATTCGCGGCAACTTCGACCGTGCGCTTGAGATGGTTCATGACCTTTGCCTGTCTGAAGGGCTTTATCTCTTAAACTCAGTGAACCCCTACCGTCTGGAAGGGCAGAAGACCATCGGGTTTGAAATCATCGACCAGATGGGTGATGTGCCAGACCGTATTGTTCTCCCGGTTGGCAATGCAGGGAATATCTCTGCTGTCCACAAAGGCCTTGGTGAGTTCATTGAGCTTGGGTTTATTGACCGGATGCCAATGATGACAGGTATTCAGGCGTCCGGAGCACAACCGGTTGTTGAAGCGATTGCCGGAAACCTCCCGGAAGTTATACCCTTTAAAGAGCCGGAGACGATTGCGACCGCCGTCCGTATTGGTGCACCCGTTAATGCGGAGAAGGCACTGCGTGCCATCCGCGAAACCGGGGGTACAGCTGAGTCTGTCACTGACGAAGAGATCCTTGCGATGCAGCGCGATCTCGCACGAAAAGAGGGTATCGGTGTTGAACCTGCATCAGCAGCGTCCGTTGCTGGCATTAAAAAGTTGATGGAAGCAGGCCGTATTGACCCAGATGAACGGATTGTGTGTGTGGTAACGGGGCACCTTTTAAAAGACCCCGAGACGGTAATCCGCCAATGCGAACCCCCTATAGAAATAGATGCAGATCTACAGTCGCTCTTGTCTGTCTTGCGCTGATTCTTTGCGCAGGCACGGCGTCCGCCCTCTCGGCCGTATATACGGTCGCAGAAAACGGCACTTCCTATTCCGCAGAGATTGAGGTAGTGCTGGCAGACAAATATGCCTTTACAGAGCCGGGGCTCTTAGGAGCACCGGTGCCGGTTGCGGTATCGGGGCTCTTTTTATTCAATGCAACCGGGGCGGTGAACTATACCGAGGATTTCTCCGGCGCCATCAGGTTTCCTAATGGGAATTATACAATTCACTATGTTGCGCCCCTGAAATCTAATGAGCTTACGGTGCTTTTGGCTGAACCGTCCACGATTAGGGTATCACTGCCGGAGCAGTATGGAATAAAAAATCCACTCCTTGGACACATCAGCGCCGGTGGTGTTGCCAATGCTACTGAGAACGGCACGATGATTATCTGGGAGAATGCCCGGAGTGCACAGGTTCGTTATTATGACGCTTTCCAGGAACAGATGCTTGTCATCTTCGGGACATTCTGGATTGCCCTTGTAGTGATATTTCTGGTTCCGTATCTGATCGTCAACCGCAAAAAAGAGTGAATTAATGGGTGCGTGGCGGCACCCTCTTATATCTGGCAGATGATATTTTTTCTCATCTGAGGTGAAAAATAATGCGATTACAACTGATTCTTTTTACGTTTTTTATTGGCCTTGTCGGTTTCTGTATCCTGCCGGCTGGTGCATCTGTTGCTGATGTCACTCAGGGGTCGACCGTTTTTGTTGGTGAAGAGGGCCTTATCCTCAATCCGGGTGTGCTTGCGGCTGGTGATACTCAGGTTGCATGGTATCCGTCAGGGACGAGTGTTTCTGCTACAACGGTGCCGGAGGCCACCATCACGGTTTCTTCTTCACCATTTGCAGTGACACCTGTGGAGTTTGGCAGCCGCACCGGTGTTTGGTACTCATATCCGAACGGGGTGGCAAAACCAACGCCACATGTGGCGTTTCGAGTGGAGCAACCCGAACTAAATGTGAAACTCTGGGTATATACCCCGGGTGGAGGTCAGGATGCAACCGAATATAAGATCATCGCGGGCGATAAACTTGGGTTTCGGATGGAGACGAATTTGTATCCGATTTTTAACCGTCCGGGGGTGAGTGCTAGTGAACCGGGTATCGATATCTATGTAGAGACCTCAGAAGGAACCACCTATTCAGCACTCTATGACGATGCACCTGTCCCCAATGCCGTGCCTATCACGAATCAGCATCCTAAGACTGCCTATGCCTTTGTGCCAGTGCAGCCGGGCGCCACATGTGTCTGGGATACAGGCAATCCCATGTATGGCGTTGGAAAGTATTCCTACTACGCCTATGCCAATGTGAACGGGTTGAAAGATGTGGTTGGCAGGATTGAGGGCGATGCCTTCACCCCGCCTGCTCAACCAACGCCTACGCCCGAAGTCCCCACCCTGATCACCGGCACGGGAACGCTTGCGCTTGACACCACAACGGGGGGCATCGTGCAGACGGATACCATCCTGTATGATCAGGCCGGGTTTATGGACTATGTCTCCATTAAGAAAGGTACACAAGCCTTAAACACCAAGGCGCAGAGACTCACGTCTCTTTCCCTGTTTGCGGTGGGCGACCCAGAAAATATTGGCCCATTCCCTGAGAATGAGCATCCGTTTTCCACATGCTTTGTCAGTCCGGAACAATCGTCGTTCTCTCCGTCTGCTGAACTGGGCATCCGAATCAGTGACAATTCTGCCATCCACAATCTCTACTGGTGGAATGAACCAGCAGGCAAATGGTATGCGGTTGATGCAGAAATGGACAACAATGATGGATTTCTGAAGGCAGCGATCACAAAGTCTGGATATTATATGATGACGTATCCGGTTATCCCAACGAAGGCCACAGCAGAACCGACCATTCCGTCTGAACCTACAATACCAACAGAATCTACTGCATTGCCGACAACCGCACAAACGCCCCTTGGGTTTCTGGGTATTTTAACAGGCCTTGGGGCATTTGCTCTTCTGAAGAAGAAATAATATTTTTCCCTTTTTTGAGGATCTTTTAAAAAAAGTGGCGAATATCCACGGTGTGGTGGATTATTCTTTCAGTTTGATATCGATGTTGTATTTTGCGGCGTTTGCGTCAGCGATTGCCTGAATCTTTGCAATCTCTTCGGCGTTTCGTTCTGGCTTAAAGAGGTGGCGGAACCGCTTCTGTGCCTTGAGATAGTCGTCAACCGGGGTACGGAGTATTTTTTTTGCCTTTTTAAGTTCGCCGTTCTCCATCTCGTAGTTGACCCAGAGGCCGCATTCGATCGCCTGTTTGCCGATTTCAATGGTTTTGGCACCATCAAAGCCCCATCCTGTGCTGCATGGAGTATGAACCTGAATGTAGCAGGCACCGGGTGTGTTGATAGCTTTTTCGACCTTCTTCATGACGTCCATCGGGTATGCAACCGATGCCGTTGCGACATAGGACGCGCCGTGGGCGTTGAGAATCTGGGGGAGATCTTTTTTCGGGAGTGCATTGCCCGTTGACATCCTGCCGGCAGGTGTTGTCGTGGTGCTTGCGTCATAGGGGGTAGCACCGGATCGCTGGATACCGGTGTTCATGTATGCCTCATTGTCGTAGCAGATGTAGGTGATATCGTGTCCACGTTCAAAAGCACCGGAGATGCAGAGCATACCGATGTCAAAGGTGGCGCCGTCACCACAGATACAGACAACCTTCTCTGTCCGGTTGTTGTGCTTCAGGGAAGCCTCGATACCTGAGGCAACTGCCGCCGCGTTCTCAAAAAGTGAGTGAATCCAAGGTACCTTCCATGCGGTCTCGGGGTAGGGTGTAGAGAATACCTCCATACACCCGGTTGATGCGACAACAATGACGTTCTCGCCTGTTGCTTTGAGCATGAGCCGTGCAAGCATGGCAGGACCGCATCCGCCGCAGGCACGGTGACCGCAGTCAAAGAGTTCGAGTGATTTGTCGACCATTTAAAGCAACTCCGTTCTCAGACCGTAAAACATATTCCCTTCTCCTTTCTCTGCAAGTGCTGCAATGGCACGGATATCCTTTTTGCGAATATCTCTGCCACCAAGACCGACGACATAGCTGTATACGTCAATGCCGGTGCCGGTGAGTGCATCCTTTACCTCAAGGCCGACAATGCCTTTCATTGAAGTGCCAAGGGAGATGTTCTTTTCAAGAACCGCAACCTTGGGGACACCCGCGAGTGCGTGTGCTATTTCTTTTGCCGGGAACGGCCGGTACGTTCGTATCTTGACGAGACCCGCCTTGATGCCATCTGCACGCATCTCATCGATGGCATCTTTTACGGTACCGCATATCGAGCCGAGGGCAACGAATGCGACATCGGCATCGTCCATACGGTAACTCTCGGTGTGCATAGAGTAGTCGCGGCCAAACATCTCGCCAAACTCTTTACCTACTTCACTGATAGCGTTACCCGCACGCTGCATTGCAAGGTCCGTCTCATATCTGAACTCCATGTAGTAGTCCGGTGTGGCATACATGCCCATTGAGAGGGGTGATTTTGCATCGAGTTTGTTATAAGGTACATAAGGGGGAAGGTATGCATCGATCTCTTCCTGCGTTGGGATGTCCACCGGTTCATAGGTGTGCGAGAGAATAAACCCGTCAAAGCAGACGAATCCGGGAAGCAAAACATCGTGCCGTTCTGCTGCCTTGTATGCAATGAAATGCTGGTCGGTCATCTCCTGAACATCTTCACCATAGAGCTGGAACCATCCTGAATCCCTGAGTGAGAGAGAGTCCTGCTGGTCGTTCCAGATAGAGAGCGGTGCGCCGAGTGCACGGTTTGCAATCGACATGATGATCGGCTGGCGCATGCCTGCCACATTGAAAACCACTTCTGCCATGAGCATGAGGCCTTGGGATGAGGTGGCTGAGTAGACGCGGGAGCCCGCGGCGGATGACCCGAGGCAGACTGAGAGTGCGGATAACTCTGAATCTACACACAAATATTCTGCGTCCAGTTCGCCGTCTGCGACCATCTCTGCGAGTCGCTCAACGATATGGGTCTGGGGGGTGATTGGGTATGCGGAGACGACCTCAGGCCGGCAGAGCTTTGCTGCTTCTGCAACAGCGTGAGATCCTTCCATTATTTGTAACATCTTAATTCTCCTCCAGAATCATTTTTATCGCTTTTGCAGGGCATTCATTGGCGCATACGCCACAACCCTTGCAGTAATCGAGGTCAAAGCGGATCTCGCCATCCTCATCACTGACTGCCGTTTCCGGACAGGCAAGGGTACAGGTGCCACAGTGGGTGCATTTCTCCATATCTACGATGGGCATGAAGACACGCCATGATCCGGTTTTGTTGTCTGGGGCTCTGCCGGGTGCAGCTGCAGCTCCAATACGAAGTGCCATCTTACTGTCCCTCCTGTATTAATTCGTAGGCGCGGCGTGCTGCTGCAATATTTTTCTCAGCAAGGGAGCCCGAGAAGCGTTCAGATAATGCCTCTTCTAATGCTTCCAGACCAATTTCACCGGTTGCCGCGGCAAATGCACCCATGAGGGTGGTATTTGTTATCGGCAACCCCAAGATCTCAAGGGCAAGGGATGTTGCGTCGATAGTGATGAGGTTTACCCCGTCAGGTACATCCTCAACCGTATCTTTATCGGTGTTAACGAGAACAATGCTCCCTTCTTTGAGTCCACTGAACACATTGACATCGGCAATGAGCGAACTATCCTGCACGATAATGTAGTCGGGTTCATATATCTGACTGCGAAGGCGGATCTTTTCGTCACTGAAACGGACGAACGCCTGCACGGGTGCTCCACGCCGTTCGACACCGAATGCGGGAAACGCCTGTGAATAGACGCCGCTCTTGAAGGCAGCGGTTGCGATGAGTTCTGCTGCGGTCACAGACCCCTGACCTCCTCTTCCATGGATGCGTAGTTCTCTCAAAAGTATCCCCATATAATCTTACATGATTAATAGATAAGAATTTTTGGAAGGGGCACATCGGATCGGTGTTGTGGGTGGGAATTTGATGCTGATTTTAGGTTATTTGTCGAAATAATCGTAATGGCGAGTTAAGTCACGCGGAATTTCTGAGACATTTTTAGGAATCACAGATATGTCGGGGGTTGGATTACCTCCTTTTTTTAGCGTTATGGAAAAAATGAGTTGATCTCCCATCTCTATCGTGTTATTCATGTGATGCGGTATGAATTGCACAAATGTTTAAAATAGGTGGTTCTTATTTTGTAAGAAATGATTCTCCGATTTCCAACCACCATCATCGCACAACCTGAAGCCCCAGCACCGACTTCACCCCGCCTCTAAACACATCCCGTGCAATCCGTGCACATCCCCTCGCTGCCACCCACTCATCAAAGACCGTAACGGGCGTTCTGATGAGCCGGGACACTTCTGCAGCAATGGCAGGTGCCTGTGACCCGGCGATTGCCACCGGTGCATCCGGTGCAAGCAGGCGCAGGGATGCAATCTCCATTGCCGCCCAGAGGGCGAGGGTTGCTTCCTGCAGGTCATCGGGAATGGTATGGTGGACACCTGCGTGGAGGAATGCCTCGTTTGCTGTTTCTTCTCCTTTGTCAATCCGGCGTATCGCATCGACATCGAGAGCCCCGTGGGTAGTCCCCGGAGCAAAGACACAGGCATCGAAGGCTCCGGTGATAGCGCCGCCGGTTACCAGCAGACTCACCGTGTTTGAGCCCGCGTCTGATACAATGAAAGTGTCACCCAGAACCTGCTGTGCAACGTATGCGATGCCAAGTTTCTCCGGACTGGTCTGGTGAGAGTATGCCTTGAACCGGGGGTCAGTAGGCGAACCGCGGTGGATGCCGGGAATAACCACCGCGGGAATGCCCGAATTTTCAATCTTGTCATAGACCCGGGTTCCGCCGCCGGTGTGTTTCCCGGCCCCTTCGCGGGTAATGATGCCGCGGTTTTTGACCTTTTTTATGTTAGTGATGGCGGTGATTGCATCTCCCATCGAATAACAGACAGCAATACCTTCAATATCTTCTATGGGACAGATTCGTTCCAGTGCTGCAATGGTGAATCCTGTCGCCTTCTCACGGGGTATCCTGAATTCCGCGGTATCTGTTGCAAACCGCAGTGCGGTTGTGCCGTGGTCGATGCCAATATACATATTTTATCTTTATTAGTATCGGCGGTGGGTATTATACGGTTTATTACTTGGCGCAGGGACGCGGGGTTGAGAGGGAAGGTTGATGGGGCTATTTTTCCCGTTCCCGTTCTCTCCTCAAAATAGGTCTGTGTCTCTCAGAAAAAAGGAATGCGGGATGAATTGAGAAAGAATCGCATTATTCGGCATCACTCTTCAGTTTCAATAACCTCATCCACAAAACTTTCAAGTTGCATCCGCGTGGATGGTTCGATTCCCTTATCCACTGCGAGAAATACTCCTGATATATTGAGTATCTTTAATTTACTGGTGATGAAATGGATGAATTTCGTCAGGTTTATCGATGAGATGTAGATAAGCATACTATTCACCGAATCCAGGAGGACCCAGACTTTAGTGGTATTCATGGTCTTCAACAGCTCAGAGACTGCTATCCCTATTTCAGTCAGGTTTGATGGATTGGTCACAAAAATACAGTTTACTGCATCTTCGGACTCTTTTCCGATTGCATATTTGGTAACGGCATCGATAAAATAAACATTATCGAGGTTTATGCCGGCCTTTACGTAGCTTTTTCGAAGCACACTGTAGGGGTCGTTTATGGTGATGACAATTGCCGTACATCCGTTCCGGGTAATCTCAGTTATGATCTCACTATTTTTCTTTCTGAGATTCTTTGGTTCTGAGATAACAAGATATATTTTTGCATCATTATTTTCATTAAATGACAAATCCATACGATCGGTTACTCCGTTAAAAATCTCCGGAGTGCGGGAGGCATATCATCAAAAGCACCACTGACTGCTTTATTCAGTTCATGAAGATTTTCAATGATTCGTTCGGCGTTTTTCGTCTGTATCTTAATCAAAAGGATCAGGTCCTCTGATGAACAATCATTCTCTTCCAGCTGTGTGATGATCTGGTCCATATTGTTTTTTATTACCTCGACAGGATTTTTCAGCCTCATCGCAGATTCGCTGATGTAATCAATCATCTCGGCATGGAGTTTTCTTTCTTTGGTAACGTCACTTCCGATCAGAATATACCCCAGTGTTTTTCCTTCATCACTATCCAGTTTCCGGGTATTCCACGATATGATCTTTTTCTGTCCATCTTTGGTACGAATTTTGCTCTCAAAATTCTCAAGCTCTTCCGTGCGGGCGATACTCTCGATAATATTATCGGTAACTTCTTTGCGGTATTCAGGTTCGGGGTAAAGCTTTTTCCAGATGTCATCGCTGCCGGTTACCTCATCTGCGGTGTACCCGCTGATCACCTCTGCGGCATTATTCCAGACCTGAACACGGGTATCCACATCAAGAAACGCAATCCACACATTTGCGTTCATTAAGAGCGTCCTGAAATTCTTTTCCAGCGATACGATTTCGGTAATATCCCGCCCGATAGTGATATATCCCTTAATATCACCGTCTTCTGCGAGGATCTCCCGGGTGTTCCATGAGATCTGTTTATTCAGCCCATCTTTTGTAAGGATGATGGTCTCAAAATTTTCCAGTTCCTGTCTGTTTTGAATCACATCATCGATTTTTTTGGTGATCATTTCCCGGTATTTTGGGTCAGGATACAGCTTTTTCCATATTATATTGCCTCCTCTGACTTCATCTGCCGTATACCCGC
>JAAYIO010000154.1 GCA_012523385.1 Methanomicrobiales archaeon | reverse complement strand
GATCGGATGTGGCGGGTCCCGGGGAGTGATGCGCACAACCCAGGACTGGACCGCAGGCGGAGGGGTGAATGACTTTGCTGAAAGCTGCATAATGGGCTTTACCTTGGCATACGTCTGAACCATAATAGAAAGCCTGCCCACACCAGGCGTCCCCGGAGGAGCAATCATCCGCTGACCAAACTCCATCTGATACATCAGAATAGCCTCTTCAAACCCTGCCTCAAGAAGTCTAAAGGTAATCTTTGAAGATGCAGAGTAAGGGAGATTTGAAACTGATATATCAAATGGCGGATAGTCGCACTTCACTGCATTCCCCTGAATCAGCGTAAGTTTGCCCGAACGGATCTCGCGGTGAAAACGGTTATTCAGGTATTCAATTAACTCTTCATCAAGTTCAATTGCCGTCACAATGGCGTCATGGTCAAGAAGTGCACGGGTAAGGACTCCTTCTCCGGGTCCAATCTCCAATACGCGTTTTCCTGAAACATCAGACGCAGAGGCAATTCGTTCAATTGCCTTTTTGTCAGTTAAAAAATGTTGATCGTGTGGTGCTTTCATCGTGATGTAAAGAGACGGTATTTAATCTCTGGATCCTCTAACTCTTCCAGCACCCTCTTTACGATCATCTGTTCGGGGCGGGGTATCGCTTTAATCCGTTCACTGATATCAGCAAAACTCTTAAACGGACTCTTTTGTCGTTCGGTAAGAATTTCCTGCATCAGTTTTTTTCCAATGCCCGGTAGGAGATGGAGCATATGGAGTTTGATTGAAATCGGAACAGCAGTATTGTAAAAAGCAACATACCGCTGTTCATCCTCTTTCACGATACCCTCGATTGCAAATGGCAGTTCGACTATTGCGGTCTTCGTGAGATCTGCATACCCAATGCGACGCTTAACTCGTTCAATCTTGTTTCGTTCTTTACTGCCGATGTAGACTACTTCATTTATTGAAATATCATCGACTTTCGGAACAAGCTCGAGAAGCTTGAACTGGTTTTTCCCAACAGCCTGAAGAATAGGTTCATTCCTATATTGTTGCCTCCCGCCTGCATCAACCCGTCCATGGGGAAGATACTCAATAACAACTGCATAGATTTCTTTCTTGTCAGATCGCATGGGGTACCCCTCAGTAATGGGTTATAACCAGTTCAATTATCTCATCGAGTTCTTCACCGGAGAGAGTAAATCGTTCTTTTGCATAGATAGACCTGAGTTCATCTCGGGTTCTTGGCATCAGATTTACAATGCGGTATGCAATGTCCGGTTTAATTTTTTCAAGTTTCAGCAGAAGCTCTACAAGTGCACGTGCATTATCTGGACTTGTTTTTGCTAACTGGTTGGCATGTTCGATACTCCTGCGGAGTTCGTACGGAAGTTCACTGCCGGATTTAACTCTGGATGCTTCTACTGCGAGAAGCGTTTCCTTTACTTCCGCCAATGTAATTCTCTCTTCAGCGACTATTCCTTTAACATTCATGCCAATCCCGTTCCTCTTGAAAATTATAGTTTCTGTGGTTTTAGGTGTTGGGGTTTTGAGATGACAGTTTTTAATTTATTTCCGTCATGTACCTCAAGAATCCATGCACGTCCACGTTTTCCGACAACAGTTCCCGTTTTTCCATGGAAACGTCTGTGCGGCATACCCTTCTGACTACTGGAATCAATAACGATATGAACCTTCGTACCTTCATCAAATGACTGGATGATGGTTGTTACCGGTGCCATACCGCGGCGTCTAAGTGCTTTCTTGAATTTATCGCGAGTTTTTTTATGTGGACCATTGTGATGTGCCATATTTTCTAATCCTCCTGGAATTTGTGTTCCTTTTCAGGAACAACACCTTCGACCATAATAACGTCGAGTGCTGTTACTTTTGCGGGTGCCCCAATGCATTCAGTGAGGCTCGGAACTGTTCTCCCTTCATCTCCTGAGATTAGCTCTTTGATATAAAGGCCGGCGTCTCCGAGGACTTCAATTCTGTATTGACCATCCTCTACACCTCTCAGACAGATGTCAACGACGTTTCGTTTTCGTTCCTTGTCAGCCCTTCGGTGAGCTACCCTCTGAGGGGTGCGCTGCGATATTAACGCTCCTTTTAAGACAGACAGGGATAATTTGACGTCATCGTCTGAGAAATCGCCGTCTACTTCTACCAGAATGCTGTATTGCTTATGCGCTTTTCCCGATTTAATCCTTTCCACCTCGCGGCGGTCACTGATATGATCTAAGACAACTGTTACCCTTCCACCTGCGGTTGCATTAATTCTTTCTTCGAGCGCGGGAAGGGAGATGCTACGCTTCATCGGATGGACGATTTCAATGACAAAAGGCCTTCCGGTACCGATCATGCGGGCATCAATATCCTCTCTGCCCGCACCATGGAGAATTACGTCTTCAGCGTTAAAGCATTCCGCGGTTGGCCTTCCGATGAGTTCTTCAACAGAATCTGCATACATTTTGCCGGTAAAGTGACAGCGTTCGCAACCTTCGCCGCGACATTCACGGCAGTGCCATCGTGTCTGTGGAATGCCCCGATCGTATTTCCGGTATCTTCCATAGATATAGATGGGATTGATCTCAATTTCAACACTGCCATCCATCGGATTGCAGACTGCAACCAGATCGGGCCGTTTGAAATCAACTTCTGAACCACTTCTGGCAGAGAAGGCCTTGCCTATTACGCGGTTGAACTGTGCCTTGAGGGTTTCAGGCGATGTAAGGCCAAGGTCGCTCCAGACCATCTCTTCGCTCTCTGCCATGATGGGAGGGACACGGCAGCCGACTAAAAGCGTTTTAAATTCAATGCCGGAGACCTTCTGCTCAATTTTTTCCGCCCATGCCTCTGTTCCATCAAACATGTTACCACAGATCCAGCAGGGTCTCGTCTCTTCTGTGTATGGTTGGTCATCAACGAGTGCCAGTGCCGTACGTAATGCACGGCCTCGTTCTTCATTGGTAAGTCCAAATGATCGCTTCCCAAAGAATCTTCCGAGGCAGTGGTTGCATATGATGCCATATGCAAGTATTTCCCGTGTTTCTTCGATTACTCCGATGATTTCTCCCTCCTGTCCATTTCGTTAAGAACCACGGTGATGGTATGGTCGGCGTGAAGGATTGCCGGACCAACCGATATGCGCGGCAGATGTTGGGTGATTGCATTCTCAGTTTCGGAAAAGTTCTGATGATCTGAGAGGAGATAGGCTGATGGAAGCTCTTGCATATCACGAATATCTGTACCGGTTTCATCAAGAACTGCCGGACTACATTCTGTGAGAAGCTCCGTTAACCCTCCCCTGCGGACATAGACCCCCGGTGTTGATTCACGGAACTCTTCATCACAGGGTAACGCAAGAACTTTTTTGATGAGTGCTCCTGCACTGCGCTCGTCCGGACTGAGGTACCTGAGCGCATCCCCTTTGAATAAAACCGTCTTCGGGGAGTCAGGTTCGCCCAATAACACCAGATAACATTCCACATCCCGTCTAAGGTCATGGGAAAGGAAAAATGAAGAGTTTACACAGCGGCAAAGGACGTCCATTCTTCCTGCTGCCCCCGGCATGTCATTGAGTGAAAAGCCTCCGTCAGTTTGGGCGAGATGGCCGATGACGATAAACTGTTTCATACTCTTCACGTCCCGCCGAACTTCTTCATCATTCGCTGCATATTGAACTTACCCTGTCCCCCACGCATGGTCTTCAGGGTTCGTTGCATTGTTTTGTAATATTTGATTAACTCACGCACGTCTTCAGGGGTAGTCCCGGAACCGACCGATATCCGTTGGATCCGCGAGCCGCTTATAATACCTGGATTGTCAAGTTCTTCGTTTGTCATCGAATCCATGACATATTTAAAGCGATCCATCTTCACCGTTGTGACATCAAAGGCATCCTGAGGAAGGCTAACATTTCCCAGAGGAAGCATATTCATGACCTGTTTTAACGGGCCCATTTTTTTCAGGGCCTCAAGCTGTTTATACATGTCACGAAGGGTAAACTTCCCTTTGAGCATTGCATTGACATCCACATCCTCAGGAGAAATTGCCTCTTCTGCACGTTCGATGAGTGCTTTGAGGTCACCCATCCCAAGCAGGCGGGAGATGAATCCGTTGGGGTCAAACCGTTCAAGGTTCTCTACTGTTTCACCGGTACCGACGAATACAATGCCTGACCCGGTCTCTGCCACAGCAGAAAGTGCACCTCCACCTTTTGCGGTACCATCCATTTTGGTAATGATGACACCGTCAATGCCTATTGCCTCGTGGAACCGTTTTGCCTGTTCCCGTGCCTGCTGACCCAGTGCAGCGTCAATGACAAGCCAGCGATGCGTTGCACGGGACAATGTATTGAGGGCAATGATCTCCTCAATCAATACCTCTTCAAGTGCATGTCTGCCCTGAGTATCAATGATCAACACTTCGGTGCCTGCAAGCTCCTTCATGCCGCGGGTTACAATACCAACGGCATCGGTCACACCCGTTTCCCCATAACAGGGCACATTGACCTTTCGGCAAAGCGTGCTGAGTTGTTCAAAGGCACCCGGCCGGAAAACGTCAGCACAGATAACACCCACACGAAGTCCCTTTCTCTGGAAAAATCGTGCGAGTTTCCCTGTTGTTGTTGTTTTTCCGCTTCCCTGGAGACCCGCCATCAGAATAGTCTGAGGTCCAAGTTTTACTTCGACCTCATCTCCCATGAGGTGAACAAGCTCTTCATATACGATCTTGAGTACATGTTCGCGTGCGCTTCTCCCCTTTGGAGGTTCTTCATCAAGGGAACGTTTTTTGATGGTGTTTGTGAGCTCCATAACGAGCTTGACATTCACATCTGACTGGATGAGCACCCGTTGCAGATCACGAACCAGTTCATCGACTGCTGCTCTGTCGATGACCGTTTTCCCTGCAAGTTTCTTCAGCGCATCCTTGAGACCTGTACCAAATCCGTCTAACATTGTTATTCATCTCCGAGAAGGTAGCTGACCACGGTTTTCGGGTCGAATGGAATGATGTCGGTATATTCCTGACCTGTTCCAAGGAACATGATCGGACGGCCGATGGTGTGCGCAATGGAGATTGCTGCACCACCGCGGGTGTCCATGTCAGCTTTTGTGAGTACAACAACGTCTGTTCCCACCGCAGTGTTAAATTCTTCTGCCCGGATAACAGCGTCATTTCCGGCAACAGCCTCATCGACATAAGCGAAAATATCCGGACTATATACACGGCGAATTTTTGCAAGCTGCTTCATCAGGTTTGCACGGTTGTGGAATCTTCCGTCAGTATCTGCAAGGACAACATCGATTCCATGAGCCTTGGCATACTGAACTGCATCAAAGAGGACCGCAGACGGATCTCCCCCTTCCTGATGCCGGATAACCTTGACGCCGACACGGTCAGCATGAGTCTGCATCTGTTCGTTTGCACCGGCTCTGAAGGTATCTCCTGAACCAATCACGACAGAGTAGCCCTGTGCTTTCAGATAGGCTGCAACCTTTGCAATGGTTGTTGTTTTCCCTGCACCGTTGACACCGGTAAAAAGGACTTTCACCGGACGTTCATGGCTCTCAATGTATGCGGTGAGCGAGAACCCCTCCCCCAATACATCAAGGAGGGCATCCCTGAGGGCATGCATCACGAGATTGTCAATGGATGAACCGATTTTTTTGGTGCTTCCGGTCAGTTCTTTCTTCATCTGTGCTGATATTGCATCAACGGTTCGCAGTGCTACATCATTCTCGAGCAGGATAAGTTCAAGTTCCTGAAGGGGCCCCTCAATTTTTTTCTCCGAGATATGAATCTCCTGATCTTTTATCAGGGAGCGAATTTTTGCAGAAAAGGCTACTTTTTCATTCCCGCTTTTTGCAGGAATCTTAGATTCTTTTGGTTGAGGTGACTCAGTTGAATGCGAAGATTGTTTTTCAACTGAGATCTTTTCGGGGGTTGTTTTAGAGGCGGGAGATACTATCTCTTTGTCCCCTGACACCTCTTCAATAATAGATTTTTCAATCTCATGGGAAAATATCCCACGGACCCCTTTCAGCTTTGATTTCAGAGAATCAAACATGCCATATCAGCCCTGAATCCTTGGATCCATCTGGGCCTGAACCTGTGCATATGCCGATTCCATTCTTTTGGCAACTTCGTGTGCCTGCTTCTGGACTTGGCCGATGGACTCAGCTATTTTTTTGGCAAGCGCTTCCATCTCAGTAACGCGCTCTTCGAGATAATCCACGACTTCAGCATTCGTCCGCTCAACAATCACATCTGCACCGATGTTTAAGAGCACGGTGTTGGTATCAGGCACATGCACCCTCAGGCTTGCACCGCCACCAATCTGGAGAAGTACTGTTGGTTCTTTTTGGTCTACAAGAGTCTTCAGAGTTTCAACTGCAGTTGCAGTCTCCACCCGTCTGTTCTCGAGCATTTCAAGTTGCCGGGAGTATGCTTCAACCTGCTGCGTGAACTGTTCAAGATACTGTTCAAGCATCTGAAGTTCACGGGCATTACCATTCTCCATATTATTCACCATTTATCGGGGTAATTGTTTTAATGTTAATGTAGTTTCTCTTAAGGTGGTGTTTGCTACCGATGGTTGCAAAAGCCCACTCTTTAGCGATCCTCTCATTTGGTGCCGCAATTACTTTGCTAAATGGTTTCCATACATTGCGTTCCCGGTATCTGCCGGTAAGTTCAAAATTTAGGTCTGTCATCACCATCACTCCACAAATCCAAATACTTCTTCAATTCTTCCAAGTTCGTATCCACTTGTTGCACTTCCGGCTACATAGCCGAAATTGTTCGCAATAAGGCCTGTTCCGATGAGATTGGTTCCCATGTTTACCGTTCCTGTGCCAACAGGTAATTCGGTGTACTCTTCGATCGTCTCGATCTCCTGATAGGAGGCTCGGGGAGGCAAAAGAATACCACGGGTGGTTGCAACTGCCGTCATTCCGACGGTAGGTATCCCACCTATTGGCATCATGAGGGCCGGAACATCAAGGAATGCTGCGATCTCCTCCGCTAAGCGATCAGGCATATCGGGGTGAATCACCGCAAAATCATCATTTGCGAGAATAATGTTT
>JAAYIO010000153.1 GCA_012523385.1 Methanomicrobiales archaeon | reverse complement strand
GGAGAAAACGCAACGGATCTGATCCGTCTATCTGAAGAGATCAATGACTCTGTCCGAAATGCGGTGCAAAATGAGGAACGAATTCGTTCACAGAACCGGTTTATGGTATTCTTGTTTGGGGGCGATCATGCATCGGCAGATGCGTTGATGCAGGAGGTAGTTTGGAATCGTGTCCGGACCACAGAGATGAACCGTTTGATTGACGGATGTGGCTGTGATCCAGAGACTGCTACTCTTCTCAGAGAGCACGTGAGGGTGATGGATCAGGAGCAGGCACGGTTTGAAATGCTGGCGAAAAAGGAAAATTTGAACCGAGGGCTATTTGGGTTATTCTGATGGAAAAATGACTATTTCCGAATAATACATGGCCCGAATGTTCCTTTTTTTAGGTCTATTTTTCTCAATTTGTCAGTTATAGTTCTAAATGAACACGTTCAAGAACCGTCCTGAAATAATCCGGTTCAAGAGTCCCTTTTTTCGTCCGAATGGATTTTTTATGGATAGTCCCGACTTCATGAATTAGGATATAACTGTCTTCAAAGAGGTCCAGACCGCCTTTTTTGAAATGATGGATGGAGCATTCCAGCGCAGGCACATCTGACGGGCAACGGGACGTAAAGGGGCAGACATGCAGGTTTTCATCATCTGCTACTCTGATTATCACCAGAGGTCGTGAATATGTGCTGTTTCCCAGCCGGAACGGAGCCAGAATGATATCTCCCGGCCTGTAGCCTTTCATGAGGTAAATTCCGTTCTCTAAGATGAAAAAATCCACGCTTATGGTTGGGGAGATAGAGGGAGTGGTGGCATTAGCATTAGCAATTCCGGAAAGATGAAATGGTTTGTATCCTTTATTCTTTTCACGGGTATGGTATGGTATGGTATGGTCTTTTGGCAATAGCTGAATATATCGGTACCTGACAGAGGGTCCGGGATGATATCCGGATACTACACTATGGTCAGAAGAGATGGGAAAGATATACAGATTCGCACTGCCACAGAAGATGAAGTCCCGGTGTTCATTGAATGGGCACGGTGTGAGGGATGGAATCCCGGAGTCCATGACGGGGAGTGCCATTACGCGGCAGACCCAAACGGGTGGTTTGTTGCAGAGAGGGATGGAGATATTGTAGGCACACTGGTGGTGACCAATTACGATGCTTCGTTCTCCTTTGGGGGGTTTTATATCATCCGTGAAGATATCCGTGGAGAGGGAACCGGCTGGAAACTCTGGAATCATGGCATTGCCCATGCAGGAGAGAGAAATTTCGGCGGTGACGGTGTCTTTCAGATGCAGAACAAGTATGCAGAGAATGCGGGGCTCATCTATGCATACCGAAATGTCCGCTGGCAGGGGAGAGCAGATGGTCATGCACAGCCGGATCTGGTGTCTGCACAGGAACTGCCTTTTAATAATCTTTTAGCATATGACTGCCATCATTTCCCCGCAGAACGTAGCAGGTTTCTGGAAAAATGGATCTCGAGGGATGAGACACTGGCACTCGCGTATCTCAATTCGGATGAATCTCTTGGGGGATACGGGGTGATTCGCCGCTGCTTTGAGGGACATAAAATTGGGCCGGTATTTGCAAACACTCCTGATATTGCAGAATGTATAATCGAAGGACTCACCGAATCGATTCCCGGAGAAGTTTTCTTTTTTGACACGCCTGAGCCCAACGCTGCTGCAATGACAATGGCACGCGACATGCATATGGAAGAGGTCTTTGGCACCGCGAGAATGTACTCCCGACATGTTCCGGTACTTCCGCTTCATGAGATCTTTGGTGTCACTTCATTTGAGCTGGGATGATTGCAGGAATCTTCGATGAGTTATTGCAGGTGAACACCTCCCTTTCCAAGAGAATTATCTTCGGCAATAGTGATGATCCGGATTCGGAATGAGATACTATCAATGTGCCTTACTGAAAAATGATATGAATGTCTGCCTGACTATTCGGTTCTACCTGGCATAGGAATTTCTGCGGTTTTCCGGCCACTGGGGAACTCGTTCCGGATGGCAATGTTTTACTGATGATGGCTGGGTATTTCTGAATGGGGGTGGGTGGTTTTATTGGGCAGATATTTTTCCCACTATTCCTGCATAATCCCTTTCATGACCCGTTTATCCCGCTCTTCTTTTTTCTTATGTTTGTGGTGCCAGAGAACAAATACGAATCCGCCAAGGGTTATCAGAGCGATGGTTAAAGGATTGATAATATTCACCGTCAAAAGAAACAGGTTTGTGTGTGCTTCCATGAGGTTCGGGTTAATTTGAATGGCAGTTTCATATTCTGAGATTGCCTCATCACGCATTCCAAGATGCTCCAAGGCAATCGCACGGTTATAATGTATCTCAGCAATATCCGGATACATCTCAAGCGCTTTATCATAATATATTAGCGCTCCCTGATGATCTCCTGCATTCGCCAGCGCAACACCGGTATTTACGCAGTCAAATATGTCGGGGAAGGTTATGGTTTCTGCAGCTCCTCCCCCTATACAGAATGCGATGATTCCCAGTAATGCAAGAAATTTGCAAATTCTACCCGAACAGGGTCTCCTTATCATACTTATCCTCTTTCTAAGTAGATCACAGATATTATATATGTTGTTATCTTTAATACGAGGAATTGTCACAATATCAGTCGCTGGGACATGAATGTTCCGGAATGAATCGTCTCTTGCCGGCACGTTGACACGTGGCCGGACAATAAAAATCCTTTATCCTCAGATAGGTTCATTGCCTTTTCAGAATATGATCAGACTCGTGTTGTTATTGTCTCAGATGAGAGGGGGCGAAGATAATGGATAAACGTGCGGTCTATGACGGGGCGGGCGCATTGATACATCTTACTGAACGTCTGAATGCCGGAGATCAGGGAGAGATATATCGCATTGATGGCACTTCTGGATACTGTGCAAAGATATTCTATGAAAAGCAGTGCACGATGAAGCTCCTCCTGAAAATTATGACAATGGTAGCACATCAACCGGATGCAGGTCAGATAAACCGCAGAAAGGTGCATGGAACTGTTGTGCTCGCCTGGCCGAGTTCTGTTCTCTATGATTCACCTCTCGGGAGCCGGAATTTTATTGGGTATGTGATGCCTTTTGTAGATACCGATCTCTTTCGGGAAGCAGACTGTTACTATGATCCTCAGAGTCGTATCCGACTCTTTGACGGTGCCTTTTCCTGGCGGTATCTGCTCACAGCAGTCTATCATATTGCAGTTGTAACCGATGATATCCATTGTCACGGACACTGTTTCGGAGATTTTTCCGGCAGAAATATTCTGATATCTCCAACGGGCGCAGTCGCGGTGATCAATTGTGATTCATTTCAGGTCTGTGACGGTATATCGGGCCGTATCTTTCCATCTTCGGCCGGTAATAAAGAATATCTGCCACCGGAACTTCAGGGAGACCATTTAACTGAGGGGCGTGTTGACCAGTATTACGGCGATCTCTTTAGTCT
>JAAYIO010000152.1 GCA_012523385.1 Methanomicrobiales archaeon | reverse complement strand
TGATGAGGTAATGTTTTTTTGGGACATTTGAAACGTGCAGAAGCACGACTTTCCGGCATCCGGCATCTTTGAGACGAATGACGTAGTCTGCTGCCCGTGCAGAAGCAGGAGAAAAATCGGTTGCCAGGCAGACAGTCTCAAAAAGCATACTGGTCTTTTCCGGCACCATGCTTGGCATTTTCTGGTATGTCATGATGGCTCTTCCTGACAGGTAATACATTCTAGCAGGAAAAAAAGGTACGCATTCATTTCATGGAGTCAGGCGATCATGACTCTTTTTGGATAGGCTAGGCGAGATGGTGAGGGTGACCGGGTAGTGTGACCTTGCATCACGGCAAGAGAGGATTTTTCCCTCACGTTCCTATGACGACCATAGGCATCAGATGCACTTTATAGAAGGCTGAAAAATACCACCTATTTAATCCTCATGCAAAGAAAAATGCCAAAAAAGAGAATCATGAGCGCAAAATAACAGAATACTATATCTGTTCCTACGAATAAGAGCGCACCATGAAGACGATGCAGGATGTCAGGGATCGGCTGGCGCGTGGAAAGGCTATCGTCTGGACGGCGATGGAGATGAAGGAACGGGTGCGGGCGGGAGAAATTCCGACCGTAGCAGAGGTGGATATCGTCACAACGGGCACGTTTGGCGTCATGTCCGGCACTGCTGCGGTGATGACCATCCCCGTTGCATCTTTCGGTGCGTTTACCCGGGCTGACCGAGTAACCCTTAATGGGGTACCTGCTTTCCTCGGCCCCTGCCCGAATGAACGGCTGGGCACGGTGGATGTCATCGTCTCCGGGACTGCCGCCGCATCGGAAAGATATGGCGGTGGCCATCTCTTCCGGGATCTGGTGGATGGCAAAGATGTCGATGTGATAGCAGAGGCAGGCGGAAAGACTTTTGAGAACACCATCTTTATTGATGACCTTTCTTCTGCCCGTATCTTTACCACGCGGAGTTGTTTTAGGAATTACACCGCCTTTGTAAACCGAGGGCCTGATCCAATCGAAACCATCTTTTCGGTTCTCAATTTGGAGGGCAATATGCGTGCGGCGACTGTCTCAGGGTGCGGAGAAATAAACCCCGTTGAGAATGATCCGTCTCTCATCCATATCCGGCCGGGCACGCCGGTTCTGTTAAACGGTGCTCGTGGAATGGTGATGGGTGAAGGCACACGGAGCACGCCGGAACGCCGGAACATCGCGGTCTGTGCCGATCTTAGTGCAATG
Organism: Methanomicrobiales archaeon; assembly: GCA_012523385.1. Lineage (GTDB taxonomy): Archaea > Halobacteriota > Methanomicrobia > Methanomicrobiales > Methanomicrobiaceae > Methanogenium. The sequence goes on along the minus strand of JAAYIO010000152.1, from coordinate 2,403 downwards.
GACGGCGAGTATATGGGCGGGTTTATGACTGGTCAAGGGCCCGAATGCCTGACATCGGTCGGCATTGCCCTCCCTGTTCTTACGGCAGATGACATCACCCGTCTCTCGGTAATAGATGAGCAGATTGCTCTCCCTGTGGTAGACGTCACCGACCGTACTCCGTTCACAACCGCATCCTATGGCGATGTCTGGCAGGGAACTGAGCTTACCCTGCAGGTGAACCCCCTCTACTGTTTGTTCTGCGGTCCCTGCACCGCCGCTGAGGCCTGCCCAACAAAGGCCGTCATGATGGGTGGCGGAATTATGCGTTCCCGGTGTGTGTCCTGTGGCAATTGTGTGCATACCTGCCCGAATGGGGTATATACGATGCAGGCCGGTGCCCTGCACCCAGTGGATGACACTACCCTCGCTATCCCCATCGTGCTCCGGCAGTCAGATCGTTCACGGGCAGAGGAGCTATGCAGATTGTTGAAAGATCAGATTTCGAGGGGGGAGTTCTCACTATGAATACTATTTTCTTGCCTGTTTTGGAGGTGCCCTGCAATGCATGAAGAGGGCGCTCTGCATTATGTCGCCTCGGCCGGGGTGGACACGGTGGTCAGCCTGCCCTGTGATCGGACACAAAGTCTGTATTGCCTTATTCAGGAGAACTTCCGGCACATCACTATAATGCGTGAGGAGGACGGCGTTGGTCTCTGTGCGGGTCTTTTCCTTGCGGGAAACCGTCCCATGATGCATATCCAGAGCTCGGGACTTGGCACGATGCTCAATGCGATTATGACCCTTCCCGTGCCGTATGAACTTCCGCTTCCTGTTCTTGTCTCGTGGCGTGGTGTCCATCGCGAGAGATCCGAAGTGCAGATGCCGTTTAATATCCATCTGCCTGACCTTTTGGATGCGCTTGATATTGTGTATACGGTGGTGCACGAGGCGGGTGACCTTGACCGTATTGAAGGTGCCATAGCCGATGCCTTTGAACACCACCGGCCGCATATCATTCTTGTCTCTCCAAAGGTCTGGGAAGGAATCGGAGGTATTGCCGGAGTTCCTCCTGCCCCGATTTTTCCCTTGCGCAACCGTGAAATCAGCTTTACATACAACCGCACGATCACGCAGCCACTTTGGCGGCGGGCGGATGCCATCGCTGCTGTTGCGACCCTTCTTACGGATGAGCTGGTGGTTACAAATCTTGGCGTTCCGGGAAATGAACTCTTTGCGGTTCGGGATCGACCGGAGAACTTTTACATGATGGGCAGTTACACACAGGCGACGCCCATCGGTCTGGGGCTTGCCTTGGGGCAGGACCGGGGAGTCGTTGTCTTTGACGGAGACGCAAGTCTTTTGGGAACCGCTATTCTTCCGGTGGTGGCAGCAGAGGCGCCGAATAATCTCACGATCATCGCTCTTGATAACGGGTCATTTGGCAGCACGGGCGATCAGATGACCCACGCATATGCGGTTTCTGATCTTGAACTGTTGGCCCGCGGAGCAGGCATCACGAACACCTGTAAAGTGCAGGATGAGGAAAGTCTCCGTACTGCCTTCCTTGCCAAGAGTCCCGGCCCCCGGTTTATCCATGTCGTTATTGCCCCCGGGAATACAAAAGCACCGTCAATTCCCTTTCAGGCCAGAGAAATCAGAGATCGGTTTATGAATGCGGTCTGGTCTCCTACGATGAAACAAACCTTGTTTTGTTAAACCAAACACATTTTAGTTAACCGCTCCAACGCTACCAAAGAATTCGTATGCCTGAGACCTCGCGTATCCGAACGGTTAGTATCATTACCCTTCTTGGAGCTATGCTTTTCTGTGCATTTTTCCTCGCACTGAGCCTCGGGCCGACAACGGTACCGTTCTCTGCGTTCATTCCGAATGATATTGTGGGCATGATCGTGACCCTTTTTACTGGCGGGGACATTTCTGGCTTCTTCCCTGACCATACCTCGTATCTCATCATCTACTCCATCCGCCTCCCGCGGGTGATTGCCGCGATCCTCGTTGGTGCCGGTCTTGCCGCCGCCGGTGCTGCGATGCAGGGGCTGTTTCGCAACTCGATGGCAGACCCCTATATTATCGGAACCTCCTCAGGAGGGGCCTTTGGCGCCGCCTTCACCATTGTCTTTATGGGAGGTCTTTTCCTGCCGGTTTTCGCGTTCATTGGTGCTATCGGAGCCACATTTCTGGTCTATATCATCGCAACACGGCAGGGGCGTGCATCAGTGGAGACATTGCTTCTCACCGGTATTGCAATCTCGATGTTCTTCTCATCCATTCTCTCGTTTCTCATGTATTCGGCAGGAAAAAGTCTGCATCAGATTGTCTTCTGGCTGATGGGCGGTTTCTGGAACGTCTCATGGAGCGATGTCTGGCTTGGTCTTTTGATCCCTGTCGGGGGGATTTTTT
>JAAYIO010000151.1 GCA_012523385.1 Methanomicrobiales archaeon | reverse complement strand
GGGAGCTAACCTTTGTGACATTATAATGATGAATGCTCGCCGGTAATTGCCAGGTTTCGATGAGGTCCTGCTGTGGTGGAGGACCGCTGGTCTCTTTATCGCCTGATGGAAGCAGATACTTTCCCAGCGTAAGAAAATAGATGATTCCGGCCAGAAGGAGTACAAGACCTATCGGGGTGACGGCAAAGATGCCGAACGGTTCGAGGTCTCCCTGTGCCATTAGATCGTTAAGGAGAATGAGAGGGGATGACCCCACCATCGTTATAGTCCCACCGAGGATTGCCATGAATCCCATCGGCATTACCATACGGGAGCGTGGTATACCGGTTTTTTTGGAGATGCGCAGGACGGCAGGGAGAAAGAGTACCGCCGATCCGATGTTCTGCATAAATCCGGAGAGGAGTCCTATGGCTACTGAAATAAGGGTCATCAGTTTCGCCTCACTTGCTCCTGCAATCCTGACAATCATTCGTGAAAGCCAGATCATCATTCCAGTCCGGTCCACCCCATAACCGAGTATCATCACTGCCATCACTGAGATGACCGCATTGCTCGCAAACCCGGAGAAGGCTTGGGTAGGGGAGACAAGACCCAGCCACCCGAGGGTGAGCAGGATAATGATGGCGATAACATCGACCCGGAGTTTATCAGTCACAAACAGGACAACCGTTGCTGCAAGGACAATAAAAACAAGGATTATTTCAGGTGTAACAGGCATCTCCACCACATACCGGTATGTTGAGATGGGTGCATGGTGCAATAAAAAGATTGGGTTACCCTCTTCGTCTCTGTTTTTGTGTTATAGGCAGATCTCTGTCGCCTGTTTCTTATGACTTCTCTCCTCTATTTTCATCTGGATTACGCATCTTCGGTGTCTGTAGCTCAGGGTATCCATTCAGTTCATCCTTTCAAAAATAATTTTCCCATTGGATTTGTATTCATAATTGCCCGATTAATCGGTGATTATCCGAAAAACCAAAAATATTCATTTAAATAAAATGAATCGCTGAAATGTATAAGCTGAATGTCTTTTGTATCCCCTATTTCCGGACCAGACATTTAGCCCTCAGATGTATTGGTCAAAGTGGTACTATGGAAATAAAAAATATCGAAATTATCGTTGCATTCGTGGTCTATCTTAGCATAATGGTCACAATTGGATTTTTCTATTATAAGAAGACGACAACGGTGAGCGACTACATTCTTGGAGGCCGTGGCCTCAATCGCTATGTAACGGCCCTGAGTGCCGAGGCATCGGATATGAGCGGGTGGCTTTTGATAGGTCTGCCGGGACTTGCCTACCTGACAGGGATGTCTGCCGGGTGGGTTGCACTTGGTCTCATTATCGGAACATTCCTGAACTGGAAATTTGTTGCAAAGCGGCTGAGAATTTATACTCAGTGTGCCAATGACTCGCTGACGCTTCCTGATTTTTTCAGAAATCGATTCGATGACAAATCAGGCATCATCAGTGCGTTTTCAGCCATATTTATTCTGATATTCTTCCTCATCTACACATCTGCCCAATTTGTGGCAGGCGGTAAACTCTTTAATACGGTTTTTGGCATCGACTATACGGTCGCACTTATCCTTGGATCGGTGATTGTTGTGTTATATACCTTTACCGGCGGTTTCAAGGCAGTCTGTCTGACTGATTTCATTCAGGGTTTTTTGATGTTATTTGCATTGCTGATTGTGCCTATCGCAGCACTCGCAATTCTCGGTGGGCCCGGTGTTGTCGTGTCAGGTATTAGTGATATCAATCCGGCACTTCTCAACCCGTTCCTTGGTCCTGATGGAAATCCTTTGACTATAATCGCAATTGTATCGATGCTTGCCTGGGCACTGGGCTATTTCGGCCAACCTCACATCCTTGTGCGGTTTATGGCTATTGAGAAGGCAGAACAGATACGTGAGGCGCGAGGAGTTGCCATGGCTTGGGTCATTCTATCTTTGTGTGCTGCAGTAGCGATTGGCATCATCGGGCGGGTGTTCTTAAGCCAGCCTCTCATGGGTGCTGATTCAGAGACTGTTTTCATGGTGATGACAGGTGATGTGTTGTTTCCCTTCCTTGCAGGCATTGTCTTCTGTGGTATTCTTGCCGCAATCATGAGCACTGCGTCATCCCAGCTTCTCGTCAGTGCATCTGCTGTCTCACAGGACCTCTATACCTCCGTTTTCAAACAGAAGGCGAATGACCGTGAATTAATATGGATCAGCCGTATCTCGGTTCTTGTTGTAGCGGTCTTTGCCATTCTTCTCGGACTTGACCCAGAGAGCTTTGTCTTTAACATTGTATCCTATGCCTGGGCAGGATTTGGGGCAACGTTTGGCCCGCTCATTTTAATGGCACTCTTCTGGAAGAGAACTACTCGTCAGGGGGCTATTGCGGGTATTATTGTCGGTGGCCTGACTGTTCTTATCTGGAAACAGATGGAGCTTTTTGGTATCTACGAAATCATTCCTGGGTTTATTCTCTCCCTTCTTGCCATCTATGTGGTCAGTAAAATGACACCGTCTCCTGACGAGTCAATCATGCGGGTGTTTGATGAGACAGAACGGTTAATGAATGAAACCAAAAACTAATTTATTCTATTTTTTCGGTAAATTGGAACAAAGGAATTTGAGAAAGCGAGAGGGTTTTGCTGTGAGATTAGCCCCCAAAAAAATGATGCCGATGGTGACGATTCAGTCTTATTCGGGACATTATTGACGGATTCGATATTTTAAAAACGTGTCAAAATAAAATCCTGTTGTTGGTGTTTCAGCACTATTTTTGAAAAAATGAGATTATTGGACAAATTTTAAGATAAAAAAGGTTACATCCACTTAATGCTCAGTGGTTCCCTTTTTGGTGCGGCCATGGTACTCCGCTGTTTTGGGTAACCGAATGTGAGTGCATAGGAGGGCATGTAACCCTCAGGAATTCCCACCTCTTCCCGCATAGGTGCGAACTCCTCCATTGCAATCTTCAAAAACCCATTCCAGCATGATGCGATGCCATATCCTTTTGCGACCAACTCAAAGTAGGAAAGCGCAATAGCCGGGTCTGCCTTGGCCCAGGTGCTCCCTTGCGGTATCATGGCGATAAGGAGATGAGGTGCACTATGGCAGACCGCATCCTCTCCAAGGCCCCATCGCCGGATGATACCGTTGTACTGGAGCGAGTAGGGGTGATTTGGGCGCTTCTCCACCTCGGTCTTCATCCACTCCACAGTGTGCTCTGCAATAGCATGCACCCTCTCCGCATCATGGACAACAATCCATTTTACTTTCTGGCTGTTGGCGGCAGTCGGGCTGTAGCGGATGACATCAAGCATCTGTTCAATAAGTTCGCGTTTAACTGGTTTCGTCCGATAATGGCGGATAGACCTGCGGGTCTGAACGAATTTAGCGAGCTGTTCAGGTTTGATGTCAGCGGCCCGTTCACTCATTGACATTGGATATACGCCTTCAAAATTCGTTTCCAGTGCATTAAATAAACAGAATACCTCACAATGTCCGCATTTGATACACTTGTCTTCGAGGTCTTTTGCAATCATCGGCAGTTTATTCTCTTTCATCGAGATGATTGATACCGGACAGACTTTTACACACACTCCGCATTTTGTGCAGTCCCCTTCGCTGACCGTGATATTGCCCATGTCTTACTAAATTGGCAGGACAGCATTTAATAGTTTACTCCGTGATTAATCTCATCCGGTTGATACTGGCCATATTGCGTTTAATATTCAGAATAGAGCTTGTTTATCGCCTTTATCTCCATTGTCTCGGGTGCGATCTGAGTACGTTGAAAGACAGACCGTTTGATCAGGGATTTCAGGATTTCAGGTCTGAAACAAATCTCTGTTGATGTCGCTCCTTCCTTCGGGTAAAAAATATTACGGGGTTTTATGATGGTATATACGAGGTAGAGGAAACATTCGTACCATTTTGTCCGGCATCTCAACCTTAGATGTATTAGCGTCGTATCTGAATGATTGTTTAAATCTCGTCCAGAATATTTTCAACATCAATGGGTGATATGCGGGATGGTTTCACTGGTTATGAAAGGTATCTTAGTTTTTCTGGCAAATTTTGGGTGGGAACGAGGTTACAACGCATCGGGTATTTTTTGCCAAAACACTGATATGTCTGACGAACTAACTTTTGTGAGATGAGTTCCGGAATAATGCCACCTGTGGAACTTCAGATGACACTCCTGCTTTTCTTTGCTCTTGCAGGCTATCTTCTTGCGTCAAGGATCAATCAGTCAGCAGTCGTCGGTGAGATATTGCTTGGCTTAATTGTGGGCCCTTCTGTTCTTGGATTGATTACCTATACGGAATTCGTTCAGGCGATCGCGGGAATGGGTGCGGTCATCCTGATGTTTGTTATTGGGTTTGATTTCAAAATTAAGGACCTGGCAAATGTAAAATATGGAATAATTGCTGTTGTTGGGATCATCGTTCCCTGGTTGGGTGGGTATGGCATCTCCATTGCCTTTGGGTTTGCTCAGCATAGTGCTCTTTTTATTGGGACAGCACTTACGGCGACGTCCATCGCCATAACTGCCAATGTTCTGAAAGAGATGTGCATCTTAGATAGCGAATCTGCAAAGGCGATCATCGGCACAGCGGTGATTGACGATATCCTCAGTCTTCTTTTACTTTCGATAACAGCAGATGTCGCATTCGGAACTTTTTCAATCGAGGGTCTCGCCTTTATCATCATAAAACAGGTTGGATTCCTGATTATTCTCGCCCTGATTGGTCTTTTTGTTGTCTCAAAGATGATTGTCAAAATGGACCAGAGCCCGATTGCAAAAAACTACCCCGAGTTTGTGTTCATTTTTGCCGTAATGATCGCGTTTCTTTTTGCGGCGATGTCCGAGTATATCGGAATATCTGGCATTATTGGGGCGTTTATTGCGGGGGTTTCCTTTAACGGTATCGACCTGGTACATAGCCGGAACATCGCGGAAGGTGGGGAGTATCTCTATGTCATATTTGCCTCAATTTTCTTCGTATCGCTGGGAATATTAGTCGATTTAACCGTCCTGACCGTTCCGGTGCTGATATTCATCGCCGCTATTACGGCAATTGCGATTCTCACAAAAGTGGTCGGTTGTGCTATTCCGGCGCGAATTATGGGATATTCCAAGAGAGATTCCCTCGCAATTGGGTTTGGGATGTCGCCGAGGGGAGAGGTGGCGATGATCGTCGCCCTTCTTGGTTTGAATCTCTCTCTAATTGGACAGGATATTTATGCCTCAATTATCGTAATGAGCATTTTGACGACGGTGATAACGCCGATAGCCTTCCGAAACTGGCTTTTCAAAGAAGAGGTCGCTGCATGCAGGGTGGAGTAACGTTCGTCCTGTCTTTTTTGTTGCAGATGGCTGTCTTCTCTGATGTTCTCTTTGAATGGGGTGGGCATGTGGGAGATGCTCCGATAGAGAAGGGGGCCTTTGAGAGAAAGGTTGAGCATCCTTTGGTTCAGATACACATTCCTTTTTTAGCAGGCTCAATGGACCAAGCCCAATTTTTTGTTGGCGTTCTCAATCAAGAAAGTGGTTACGAAATACCAAAAGAAGAATGGGCCCGCTGAGATTCGAACTCAGGACCTCCGCCGTGTGAAGGCGACGTCATAACCAACTAGACCACGAGCCCAACAGCTAATACATTTAGGAAGTTCTGATGGATAAGGGTTTTGAAAATGAGAAAAAAAACGGAGCAGTAATCAGATGGAATGGCAGTGAAAACCATTGGAAACGTCAAGGGGGATTCAGGAGATCAACGGAACTGATGGCAGACCGATTCCTCCTACCGTGATGCATCTTTAGCATACACGCGACCGGCTGAAGCAGATATAGATAAATGAAAGATCATTATTTGTTTCTGAATATGCTGTAAAGAATCCCTGAAATCAAAATAATTCCCCGAATTTATCGCAAAAATGCCATCCTGACAGGAGGCCAAGCAAAAATGCGACTGATATTAGTTCTTATAAAAACGGTAACTATCTACACAAAACGTTAGAAACGATTCCAAAAATCAGATGCACCGATCGGGAATTGAACCCGAGCTATTGGCTTGGAAGGCCAAAGTCATACCACTAGACCATCGGTGCGCACAATTAACCCTCGTGCTCGATAATATTGTCTCTAACTCTTATTAAAGTATATTATCTGAAAAGACGGGGGTCAGGAAAAACCCTTCATATCCTGGTCTATCTTCTCGAGTGCCGCGAGGCGTTTTTCAAGTGGGTGATGGGTGGCAAAGAGTTCTTTGAAACTCTTTCCGGAGAGAGCCGGAAGGATATAGAACATGTTTGCACCTGAGATCTCCTCTTTCTTTTTCGCAGGCACCTTATCCATCCTGCCGCTTATTTTGGTGAGCGCAGACTGGAGTGCCGCCGGGTTTCCGGTCATGTAGGCACTGCCGCGGTCGGCTGCAAACTCCCGATAGCGCGAGAGGCTCATCATCAGAATCGTTGCAAACAGCCATACGGCAATTGAGACAACCCATGCAATGATCCATGCACCATTGCTGTTCCGGTTGTCAAATATAGAATAGAACAATGCATTCTGCATAATCAACGACGCAAGCATCGCAATAAAGGACGCCACCGTCATGGTGAGAATGTCGCGGTTCTTCACATGTGAAAGTTCGTGGGCAAGAACTGCCTCAAGTTCTTCGCGGTTTAGTGTCTGCATGATGGAGTCGGTCACGGCCACCACAGAATTCTTGGGGTTCCTGCCTGTTGCAAAAGCATTCGGTACGGGCGACGGCATCACAGCAATCTTTGGAATCGGAAGGTCTGCCGCCTGACAGAGTTTCCCTATCATCATATGAAGTTCAGGGTATTCGTCCTCTCCCACTATCCGGGCGCGGGTGCTCATCAAAACAAGCTTTGCTGAGAAGAAATACTGAATCAATCCAAAGACAATGACAAATGCAAAAAGCATCCCGAATCGACCCGGGAGAAACATGTTGAGGAACCCGAGGAAGAACAGGTACACTAAAAGGAGCAATGCCCAAGTCATAAAGACACGACGGGTTAACCCCCAGTCTCTCTTCCATTTCATAACCTCTAATGTTTCGTGGCCGATCGGATATACCTATTTAGTGTGACAATCCCAACAACTCCAGCGGGTGGGCTCCGTTATGATGATGCCCCCCGTTTATAACCTCTGATTCTCAGGCACGCAAAACTCTCGATATCACTGACCTGATTTAACAATCCTTTATCAGGTGAGTGGCAGGTGCGAAAACCTGTTCATTGCAGGGTGAGGGTTCATGTTGTTGGTGTGTCATACCAGGACAAATATCTTTGAATACGCCCGGGAGATATTCTTGGGTTCTCTTGTGTCGATAGTTTAGTGCATGTGGTTGCCGGGAATATCTGTATGAGTTTCCCTCTTTCGGTAGCAGAATTCTTTCCGGAACATGTGCTGAAGCATCTGGCATTGAAATAGGTAACAGGTCTTTTTCCCATAATAAAATCGAGTGGTATAAATGATACCGCGTTAAATTCGAATATCATGGACACTGACGGGGAAGCAATCGCGGACGTTGCCTACGGGCTTTTTGTGGTTTTCCTGAACAAAGAACTTTGCAGGCAGGGAAAATTCCTGTTTGAACTGGTTGAAACCAATATCGACTTCTCATCGGAACTCGTTGAAAGCTTCGCATCATTTTCTGCTGATTATCCGTTTCTTGCCGATGCACTAACGGATGAATATGGATCAGCCAATGCCATTTATCGCCTCTTCACGGAAGGAGATGGCGTCATCCCAACAAAGACTACAAAGATATTCTGGATTCTTGTTGATGCACCGGGATACGATCCCGCATCTGCGAATACTGAAAAAGAAGGCAAATGGTTGATATTTCAGGAACCTAATCAAACGGATGATCTCTGGAAGAAGATTCGGGATGCAACCGCAGCGGGAGAATTAGGCATATCGGCCAAGGTATCGACAGCAAAAGAGAACCCTGAGTCATGGGACGAGCGGATGGTTATCTATGTCTATACCCGTGACTGGGAAGATGAAGAAGACGTCATGCGTATCCGCGAGGTGCTCAGGGGTCTCGGTGTCACTGACAGAATTGGCTATAAAAGAAACATCGAAACATTTCAGGGAGAATACAGCGAAAAAGGAAAAAAGGTCACATACTATACCGCGTGACCATTTTTTAAAGGGATTTTTACCGAGAAATATCCCCCAAAAAGATTATCCTTTACGTTCCTTGTTTTTAGGACGGAGATTCTGATATCCACACTTGCGGCACATCGTTGCCCGCGGTGCATTGCGTGCATTGCAGCGCATGCAAATTTTTTTATCAAGGAGGCGTGCTTCAGCCTCTGGAAAACGTGCCATAATTATTCAAATCCTCGTAATATCCAGTTCTATATATGTCGCAGTGAGGAGTATTAATATTTTGGTTCCTGTGTTTGGTCTTCGGAGACCTCACCCGAGACCAGAAACCGGCGCAACGCCGCAAGTGCACGTCCCCGATGTGACATCGTTGCCTTCTCTACAAGCGTCCGTTCCGCAAACGTCCGGCCCTCTACAGAGAATATAGGGTCATAGCCAAACCCTTCTTTTCCACATGGGAAAACGATAGTGCCATCGACGACTCCTCGGAACACGCGGATAGTGCCCACTTCATCTGCATAGGCAATCGCCGTCTCAAAGTATGCAGACCGGTCTTTAACCCCTTCCAGAAGGCGGAGAATACCTTCCATGCCGATGGTATGTAGCACATATGCCGCATAAGGGCCGGGAAACCCGTTAAGTGCGGCTACAAATAATCCCGTGTCATCGACAATAAGCGGGCAGCGAAGGACATTCCACGCATACCGCGCCTTCTCCTTTGCAATAACGCCTACATCATTATCCCGAAATTCAGGGATCTCAAGAAAGGTATGGTGGACCTCCGCCACTCCTGCAAAGAAGGCCGCCACCTCCTGTGCTTTATTTTTGTTACTGGTAACAACCGTGAATGTCATAGATATCTCCCGCGCTGACGAATGTCATCCACCCGTTCGATTATACCAGCAGCCCCGGGGAACGCCATGCCATAACCGCGCACAAATTCCTCTTTTAGGCTTTCAGCATTGCATGACGTGCTTTCCAGTGTCTGGAAGAAAACATGTATGTCCACGCCCTGTGGTTCAATTTCATCCGAATGGAATGAAAGGCCGAAATCAATGAAGACGGGCACCCCGTTTGATATGATAATGTTACTGGTGGTCAGGTCGCCGTGGATGATTCCAGCTCCGTGCAGGCGACCGACACAGACCCCTGCGTCAAGGATATGCTCCGGTGTGAGCACATGCTTCAGAAGGGTCCCTTCGATGCGTTCCATCCGGATGGTGTCGGCCGTCACATCACGGATAACGGGTGTCCGCACCCCTGCCGAGCGGGCAGCAGAGATCATCCTTGCCTCTGAACGAGTCCGCTCGGATATCAGTCGGTGATCCAGTGTGGGTGTCCGGTATCCCTTCGGGAGCCGTCGTTTGAGGACGTCATCCCCGACCGCTGTGATAACTGCTTCAGCACCGCGTGCACCGCCGCCTCCCATCACATCCGCCATGGCATAGGCAGCATCTGCACCGGCATCGCGCCAGCCCACCGCCACCTCGTCAGAGCGGTATCCCGGTTTGACACCAGATTCTGTGAGCGGGAGCGTCTGACCTGCCGCAAGCATCAGTGCACCCGTGTAGGCAATCATTGCACCGTTATCGCCGATGAACTCCCTCTCAGGCACATAAAATGATGCTCCACGCTCATCACACATCGTCATAAGCATCTCCTGCAGGCGGTTGTTTGCACCGACACCACCTACGAGGAGCACCTCATCCTTGCCCGAGTGGGCCAGGGCACGCTCGGTCACTTCGACACACATGGAAAATGCTGTCTCCTGCAGGCCAGCACATACATCCTCCAGAGGTGCCTGTGACTCCTGAGCGGCACTCACGAGGCCTGAAAAGGCAAGATCCATCCCCTTGACTGTATACGGCAGAATGATTGGGTTGCCCTCGCGGGCGAGGGACTCAATCTGTGGGCCGCCGGGATGGGTCATTCCCTTTGCGCGCGCAAACTTGTCAAGACCATTGCCAAGTCCTATATCCAGCGTTTCACCAAATATCCGATACCTTCTGCCCAGATATCCGAGAACCTGAGTATTTGCACCGCTTGCATAGAGAACAATCGGGTCATCACACCCGCAGAACCAGCGGCCAATCTCCACATGTGCCACACAGTGATTCACACCTATCAGGGGCACGCCCAAAGAGACTGCAATCGCACGTGCGGCGGTTGCCACCGTCCTGAGGCACGGACCAAGTCCCGGGCCCTGTGAGAATGCAACGGCCGTTATTGCCGATGGGTCGGTAAGAACCTCGGAAATGACGGCCTTCATCTCGCCCGCATGATGCTGGGCCGCCTCGCGCGGGTGAATCCCGCCCGAAGGTGGACGGTATGGAGATGAATAATGTGCGATGACTCGTTCATCGCCAAAAACAGCGGCACTGAGGTTCCACGCAGTCCCCTCAATCCCAAGAATCTGCCCCGTTTTAGGCATCGTTTATTGCTTAAATTCTGTATAGCCGCACTTGCCGCATGAAAAGCGGTCCTCGTGCTCTCCCATAAAGACGCCACGACCACAGCGTGGGCACGTCTTCAGCTTGGGAACGGCGATATTTCCTTCCATGGAATAATATTCACAACGTTTTACAGCCATTCTTATGCCTCCTCTGCTCCTTTGTCACTCTCTGGAGCATTGCTGCGCTCAATAAGGTAACTAGGTTCAGTCATTTTCATGGTCTCCGCATCTTTGTAAATGCGTGCCTGTCCGTTCAGTTCCTGCTTTCCAAAGCTTGTCTTGAGTGTATCAAGCACCACACAGCTCTCAGGTACGTTCTGCAGAGCGCAGAGCTTCCCAAGGATCTGTCGGCGTGAGGGGGTTGCCCCATCAAATGAGAGGACGAAATTAAGTTCTCTCCTCTTTAACAGCCCATTGTATTCATCACGTGCAAATTCGAAATCCATCGATATCCCTACAATATTGTTAATTGATTTACTTAAAAGTCGTGATCAACATTTCTGCATCCATTCACTTTGCCTCAAAGAGGCGAAAGAGTATTTCTGCCTTATCACGATACCGTTCATCCACTTTTATCACGACAACCCCCTCAGAGGGTTGTCCATAAAGTATACAAGCGCCGTCCGGTGCGGCCATTACAGCTGGAATAACGGCTAGATCTTCCTCCCCTTCTACACGAATGAGTGATGGTTCGCCTTCCATTGCATCCTCTATCGCCCGGATAAGAGCGCCTGTTATCATCCCTGCCGGATTTGATACCCTCACCTCTGGCACCCGGAGGTCCAGTGCCCTATTACATGGCTCGCGCATGGTACTCCCGTCAATCACAGCGACATCAGGCAGAATACCTGCATCCACCAGATTCTGAGTAACCACATCACCGACTGCAATAATCATGCACCCGGCAAATACGCTTTTAGCTGCTGCAATATTGGGAAAAAGAGGGCCAAATGGATTCTGAAAATCTTTTCGGAATCTATCCGGGAGAGAATAATCCATTACCGAACCTTCAGTGCCACGCGTCCGGGAGTATCAATATTCATCTTTTTTGCAATATCTGAATGCTTAGGATCAATAATGACCAGATACCCTGCCCAGTCCTGCGTGAGATTGGTAGAGCCGCACATCACACATGATGCGCCATCAACCACCCGGTGACAGCCGCGGCATACATTTAATTGCTTTTTAGGCGCCATTTTCAGCTTTCTCCGCCTCAAATTCTTCGTCAAGCCAGGTGGTTGTTCCCAGACCTGACTGGCGCATGGTAAGGCCGATCTTTGACTCGCGCGGTTCACGCTCGGAGAGGGAAAGTGCTACAATACGTCCGCGCAACCCGTCACCCGCTTTAATCTGGCGCTTCGTATCCTGACAGATCAACATGCCGTTCTTTTCGTCATAATTGATGTAATCATCAGAGATCTGACTCACGTGAAGCATTGCATCAATTGGACCAAGGGATACGAACGAGCCGAAGCTGGTGGTCTCCACCACAACGCCCTCAATGACTTCCTGATGGGCCAGACGCAAAACAATCGCCTCGAAGGTAACGGAGTAATACACTCCGCCATCACCCGGAATGATATCCCCTTCACCAATTTCACAGATTCTTGTCACGGCGATGTAGATGCCAATTGCCTTGTCGATGCTCCCCTCAAGCTGTTCCTGCAACACATCCAGAACAACGACCTTTATGTGTTCAAGATAATCGATATTATCCTGTTCATTTTTTATCTCTTTATCCCAAAGACGGTTGGGAGGTACCCGCACCTTATCTTCAAGCGTCATTTTAAAATACATTTTATCACCCGTCTACCCTCGAATAATATCGAGCCTTTTTTTCTCACGCAGATATATCACGTCAATTTTCCGGCTGAGCAGCTCTTCCCGGAGAAGCCGGTCATTGGTCACTACGACACAATGGTGCTCTTGTGCATACCGGACAATTCGGCTATCCACCGTTACATCCTGATGAGGACTTTTCACGATATTACATCGCGTTGTAAGTGAGACCCCCACCCGTGCCGCAACCGCGTTATTACCGCGGCCACGGGCAATTCCGGCAAGCTCATCCCTCACATCCTCCAGTGTCACGGCTTCAAACGCACCGACAAGTTCCTCAACCCCGGTGAAGACGTCCACACCGAACTGGACGGGAATCATCAGTGCATTTGCATCGAAGAGAACAAGCACTAAACCAGTGTTCCCATTCCAATAAGCCGCCAGCGGCCGCCGACCTGCCGTGATATTGCAATCTGGGATCCCAGAGCAGCACATACCGGACGTTTCAGGACGACATCCACCACGTCTTTCTTTGTATTCACTACTACCCCGACGGTCACTGCCGTACCGACAGAAAGCATCAGTGGCTCATTGTGGCGGAGTGGCTCAATGGTAAATTCATCATTTGAACCAACAACACGCTCCATAAGGATTACGGTAAATGAAAGCCTCTCCCACACGGGGGGGAGGTGACCGACATGGCCTGCCACCTGTCCGGAAAGAGCGTCACTCTTCGTTAGTGCCGGATCAAGCTTTGTACCTATTCCTAAAAGTCCACCAGGGGCGCCCTCCGGTATCCGTTTGGAACCGGCATGGATTGCGGTCACCTTTGTCAGTATGGGCTCCCATATGGTCTGGTTTTCCACAATGAGCTTCAGTCCTGGACGAATTTCAATATCATCGCCCTCACGAAGAATTCCCTGCGTCAGCGACCCTCCAATCACACCGCCCTTAACATCACGCCAGTTGCAACCCGGCTTATTGATATCAAAAGAACGGGCAATCAAGAGAAGTGGCTCTTCGTCAGGGTCACGATCTGGTTTCGGTATATGCTCATTGAGCGCCTGGAGAAGTGCCCCGAAATTGATCTTTTTCTGTGCAGAAACCGGAATCACTGGTGCGGATTCTGCAATAGTCCCTTTCACAAACGCACGAATTTGCCGATAGTTCTCCATTGCATCAGCCTGAGAGACAACATCGATCTTGTTCTGGACAATCACAATGTTTTTAATACCGACAAGCTGTAGCGCCATCAGGTGTTCTTTTGTCTGTGGTTGTGGACACCGCTCATTTGCCGCGATAACGAGCATTGCACCATCCATCAGGGCAGAACCTGAAAGCATGGTTGCCATCAATGTTTCGTGGCCGGGTGAATCCACAAATGATATACTGCGGATTGGTTCTCCGGTCGCACCACATTCACAATTCTTTACCGTGGAATATGCCTCCGGACCTTTGCACGTCGGACACTGGTAAAAAGTAACGTCAGCATATCCAAGCCTGATGGAGATTCCGCGTTTTATTTCTTCACTGTGCCGGTCCGTCCATAAGCCGGAAAGCGCAGACACCAGGGTAGTCTTGCCATGGTCAACATGCCCGACTACACCGATGTTGACATTGGGAATCAATGGATCACTCAATGAACTTCAAACCTCCTTATTAATATACAACCGCCCTACTTATACGTACTCGGTGTGTGATTCCCTTGGCGCCAAGGCACTGGAATCATAGCTTGGCACTGGTCATCACTGCCTCCTGACATCACCGGGTAGTAATAACACAGAGTAAGAAAAATATTAATCATTGTAGTTAATAAGTACAGTAGAAGAGAACTGACTATTTTTTGAGGAACAGACATGGCAAACGAATCAGACCTTTCACGAATCGGAATTTCCCTTCCCAAGAGCCTTTTGGATAAATTTGATGAAATACTTGAATTTCGGGGGTATTCATCGCGCTCAGAGGGTATCCGCGATGCAATCCGGAGTTATATAACGTATTACAAGTGGATGTCCGATGTGACCGGTGAACGGCAGGGAGTAATAACCATGGTCTATGACCATGAACACCGTGGACTGTTACAGGTTCTCACTGATATTCAACACGACTATCTTGATGTTATACAGTCGTCCCTTCACTCCCACGTCAGCCATGAGAAATGTGTGGAGATTATTCTCCTCCGTGGAGATGGTGCAAAAATCAAAGATATCGCTGAGCGTCTGATGTCACAAAAAGGAGTGGAGTCTGTGAAATTGACCACCATTCCGATTGAGGGGTGAATACTCATTTTTTCTGGTTATCCGGCACCGACGCCGCTAACCTGTTCATATTTATCCTGCATATTTTCTAAGGATTCGACCTCTTTCAGATGTTCATAATCTGAAATGCCAGAAGTTGTATGAACTTTTTTCGGGCTTTCTAATTCTCCTTCGATGCGGACGAGCTGGTCTGTCCTGTACAAAAGTCCTGTCGTATCAATTTCAGCAAATTCACTGCCATCAATATTTTCAATCCGGACAACCGTGCCTGCCGTACCGGTGCGCGGGTACCGCACCCGCATCCCTGAAGAAATGGCTACGTCTTCCATATCTAAAGAAAGGACGGGCCAAGATATAAAAAAATGGGTCGCAAATGGTAGGTACAATGAACCTGTTCAATGTCAGTCGCCATGAATACATCACCACATCGGGTGTCCCGCGCACTTGTAGAGCCGAAGATACGTATGAAAATGCGGTTTTACTCACAGAAGAGATGGGTATTGTAGAACTCAAGGATATTACCGGTAAAGACCGTCTTGGGATACCAGTCTGGTGCACCATCAGGCCAAAGGAACGGCTGGGAAAGGTGACGGTCGGTGCGGGCATGACAGAGACAGATGCCAGATGTGCTGCCATGATGGCAACGGTGGAGCGTTATTCTTCAGCATATCCCGGTGGTCTCATGGATACTGCATCATATGAAGAGGTGGGGCTGACACGCGCAGTAGACCCGGTAGAATTGATCCTCCCCCGGAAACCTGAATTTGGAGAGAAACTTCACTGGGTGGCGGGACAGGACATTATCTACAACGAACAGATCTACATCCCGGCAAATGCTGTCTATCATCCCTACGATCCGATTGGCATTGCCAACCAGCTCTTTCGCAGTGATCCAAATGGTTTGGGAGCCGGGAATGTAACCGAAGAAGCAATCATTCACGGCATCTGCGAAGTCATTGAACGGGACGCACTGAGCCGTGCAGAGACTAATAAATCTCTGGGAAAACACTTCATACCTGAAGCGGATACGCCGGCAGCAACGCTCATGGAGACATTTGCTGCAGAAGACATTGAAGTGACCATGTGGCTTTTAGATAATTCCTATGGCATTCCAACCATTGCAGCTGTTGCTGATGACACGGCAACCCGTGACCCGCTCATGATCACGATGGCATCATTCGCACACCCAGACTCGAGTGTGGCAGCCATGTGCACCCTGTTGAAACTGGCACGGAATCGGGCATCCCAGATCTTTACTGATGAAATTGGTATTCAGTCAGGTCGTTCATCGATGGTGGGGAAGGCCGGGTATGAGCGCTACAAACGGATAAACCGCATCTGGTTTGCAGACGCCCCCGAAGTTTTCGCCAAAGATATTCCGGCAACCCACTATGCCGCAACGGATGATGAATTAAACGCAGCCATTGCGGCTGTCACCCCTCATACCGATCGCATCTGTATTGTGGATCTTACCCGAACAGCTCTGCCGGTCTGGCGTGTGGTTATCCCCGGGTTTGAAGTTTCATATATTGATCCCTCCCGGAAAAAAAAGTAAGAATTCTGTCCTGAAAGGACAGGAACCTATTAATTTCGTATCTTGTTTCTAAATTTGTTTTCCTGACTGTATGTCAGATTCTGTGACCGTTACTGTCTTTCCGGTGCTAACGATGGTATAAGGCCCAAGTGTAGTGATGCCGGATACCGTTCCGTCTGTTGGATAAGGCACTATAAACGACCCGTTTATGCTCTCCTGCCGGTAGGTAAATGTACGACCCGTATTGGTTTTCAGGGGTATCTCAATAATGCCCTCTCCTTTGATCACTGCGCCAGGTACGTATTCAAAGATCTTGACATATTTCAGGTCGCCTACCGTCTTATCTCTAAAGACATTGGTATCGGATTCATGGATTAGTCGGTAATGCTGCAGAGCTTCTACTGATTCCACAGGGGAAATGATGAGATAGCTATACTTCTTTCCGTTATTCGTTATATGATATTTTTCGTCTGGTGCGGCCATTGAACCGTCAAAGTTATGGAGACGGGAGACCATGGTCTGGAAGTACTCTTCTGTGTAGAGATAGCCCGGGTTGCCATTTTGATCGTTGAATCCTGTTATATAGGGAGCCCCACCCACCTCAGAATTGTACCAGGTAGCCATTGCCCAGAATTTGCCGGTGTCCATATCAATGTCGGTAATTATGTACTTTGTCCCGATGTTGTCAAGAATCGTGTTTGCACTTGCTTCATTTACCTGCAGGAAGAACGCAGCAGCACCATTTGGCCCTGCCACCCCATGCTGGAATGGGTTTGAATTGGGAATCCGTTTTGAAACAAAGGTGATGTAATGCCCGTAATCCCACCACGACATTACGCCATAGGATTCAGGCGGATAGGTGAAGGTCTCCTGGTCATACATTGCATAATAATCCACCCCGGGGTCAGGAGAGTTGTCTCCGAACCATTCAAGGGATGAGTACCAATCCTGTTGCATGCCGCCGTATGCCATGGCATTGCCGATTTCAAGGTCGGTTGCAACTGAGGATGAGATAAACAAGAGGGAAAAAAGCACCGCAACAGCAAACGGAATGATAACGACAGATGAGGAAGCATCACGCTCTGTTGTTTTTATTCCTTTCTTACCATCAGTCCGTTTTCCTTTTTTTCCCTTTTCATCTGGTGCGGGGACATCTTCTGTCGTTTCATGTCCGTGGACACCTGCCAGCCTCAGAAGCTGTGCCTCCGCCATCTCAAATGTCCGGAATAAGAAGTAGGCGGAGAGGAGTGCGATGTTTATTGCGACATAATATTCATACCGCACATGCTGGATAGTCGAGAGAAGAATCACGGCCGACCAGACAACTACAAAGAGATACTCTCCACGCCCTTTCTTGAAGAAATCCCAGATAAGGGATGCAAATCCTCCAACCATTAAAATGAGACCAAAACCAAATGCATTCCACGCATTTGCTGCTCCCCACGGACGGGCTTCCTGAATTGTCAGTAACGTTGATGACTGCCCGAAAAAGGCAACTAAATTGCCAATCAACATCTGATAAATCTCTGGTGCAATGAAATATAGGAGAGCAGTGGCGATAACGCCTGCTCCCGCAAGGATCCCTGGATAATAGTACCATGACCTTCCCCGCAGAACACGGGAGATATACCAGAGGGCAGCTGTTGCGATGATAAGAATGAGATAGGCAATCACCTGAGCCATTGAATAACCTTCCATGGCAAATGTGCTACTTTTAAGGCCAACTAATAAAATCCCTGCACTCGCGCATATGAAAACCACGGTGTTGACCAGCAGAAGGCCGTCATCATGCTGCTTTTTCCAGAAATCATAGACATATTGTAATAGGGTGTAGGCGGCAACAGCCAAGGCAAAAAGAATCATTGTTGGCATCACACCAAGCCCTAAAATAAATGCAATCCCCGTTCC
>JAAYIO010000150.1 GCA_012523385.1 Methanomicrobiales archaeon | reverse complement strand
ATCCTTGGAATCTGTCTGTGTACAAACCATGGCTACAATCCAGAGGGTATCGTAGGATACCAGACTGGTCCCGATTGGCTGGCGACCCAGCCTGTCCTGTATCTTGTGATAGGTGGCGACATTTGCTGGACTGAAATGGGTATCCCCAAACATCGGGGCAGTGAACTTTGTCTGTTCTGCAAAACGGGCAGCAACACCGGGTGTCGTCAATGAACTGAGCAGAATATTTCCATCACATCCATACCACTGAACCTGCGTGAGGTTCTCGGTTTCTGATGCCGCCTCCATGATCCCTTTCGCCTCATCAAAGGTTAACGCATAGACACCGACGTGTGTTTTCCCGTGTGTCTGGATGGCCTGACCGACTTTGCAGTCAAGGTCGGCAACCACCGTAGTATAATCCTGAGTATTCGGGGCATACATCACTCCTTCAAGGATAATGCCGTCATGTTTCTCAAACGCTGTTGCCGCGAGATTCCGAAGTTCGTTGCCCCAGATATCGTCACGACAGATGGGCACGATTGCGGTTATCCCGGTTTCTTCCAGATAGTATGCCATTGCATCGGCCTGATAGATGTCGGGTGATACGAAACGGAAGACATTGTCACCCGCAATTGCAAGGGACGGTGCCGAACTCAGGGGACTGATGATGATCATGCCATGCTCGTCTGCATACGTTCGTATCGCTTCCAGTTCAGCGCTGGAACCCGGACCGATAACAAATTTCACTCCTTGTTTGTCAAGTTCCTGCACCTTCTCAAGCGCGATGGCAGGGTCGGTCTGCGTGTCTTTGATTACCAGTCGGATACGGTGGTTTGACCCGATAGAGGCAAAGTAGTCGTTGATATCAGCAGTTGCCACCTCAAGGGCAACCTGACCGGATTCTCCTGCATCTGCATAGTCACCAGATAGAGTCAAGAGGACTCCAACGGTTTTTTCCTGTGCACCGGCAAAAGATTGTGTATCAGTACACCCACAGCAGAAGATGACTGCTACAAGGATGATGAGGATACGTACAGATATCTTTCTCTTCATACGGGATATTTACCGGGCGAAGATATACTCATTTTGTTTTTAAACCGGAATGCTCTGATCAATAGTCCATACATCATGGTAGCAACGGGAAGACGTTTATCCGTCTTCGGGGATGAACCGGAACTCTGACCGACACTCCTGAAGAGCGATAGAGAGAGAAATAATTCCCGGATACCCATTCCGTTTATTATTGCACAGGCGGCAAACCATGATATACCGTCATTTGATTCTCTGCCGAAGGTGCGGATGAAAGATTACCTTTGCATATCATTAGCATTGCGTCATAAATAACACGGAATGAACCGCTTTTAAAGATTCTTCTGCTAAAAGTCCATTGAAATCACATAAGATTTCTCCAGATAAACCATCACCGAAAAACGGAACAGATATATTTATCTACTTTATGATGGTTCATTTAGCTATGATACTGTGCCCACTCTCGATCCTCACAATCGGTGAAGAGTCGCTGGCAGAACCCCTTACTGAGAGGATCCGGGAACTGAACACAGACTGTACAATAGATACAACAGAATCCGCCCAACAAGCACTCATTTTTCTGGAAAAAAATATCTATGACCTCATCATCTGCCAGTGTAGCGGCGGGGATTTGTTTGGT
>JAAYIO010000149.1 GCA_012523385.1 Methanomicrobiales archaeon | reverse complement strand
TCATCCTGATTGCAAAAGGCAAGGATCAGTTCTCTCCCTGTGGGAGCACAGTACTCGAGGAGGGGGATGTCCTTCTCGTCCTCACGTCATCCGGACAGGAGAATGAGATCCGGGAGATGATACTCGGGCCCAGTGCGATCACCGAAGAACCGACCCTGGATATCCCGGAGGGGTGGTTCAACCAAAGAAGAGAGTAGCTTCCTGATGCAATTCGGGTGGCTGTCGGCGGTTACCATACCTCTAAAAAGAGATTTGCTATTGAAGCAACTTATCGCATCAGAAACAGCGTGAAATGATAGACATCGTTTAAAATTGTGACTGTTCAATATCTATATTCAATGGTATCCCTGCTCTCTCAGGAACATCAGGGTCGTGGTGCAGTGGGTATATTTCTCTTTTTTAATGAGGGGGCCTTGAGAACGGGTAAAGGAAATCTGTTCCGGTTTGATCTGTTCTAAATGCTGGTCTGAGAAGGAATCTGAAACGTGTTGAGGCCTTTTACAGAAATCTCCGCTTTAAGAACGCCTGTTTAAAAATTTAAAGATGGTGAAACGAGTTTGTTTTTCTATTGGAGGAAATTTAGCTAAGTACTGGGACTGATGTATTCACTGAGCGGTCTGCGAGGGTGTGTCTGCATCGCAAACGATGATCCGAGAGTCGATGGCAATCATCATCTTCCCCGCGAACACAAATGCACTGTTAGGTTGAGGTGATACCCATGCCACAGGACATCTTTGAAAACGAGGCAGAGGCGTATGATGAATGGTATGAGGTGCACCGAGAGGTATACCGGGATGAATGTGAGCGTATCCGAAAGTCCCTTCCCGCCCCTGACGCCCGGGCAGTTGAGATAGGCCCCGGCTCCGGCCGGTTTGCAGCACCGTTAGGAATTCCTCTGGGTATTGAACCATGCGTTGCCCTTGGCCAAATGGCCCGAAGACGTGGAATCGAGGTTATTCAGGGAGTGGGTGAGTCGCTCCCCCTCAAAAATCAGTCTTGTTCATCTGTTCTGATGGCGACGGTGATCTGTTTCTTTGACGATCCGGCTCGTGCCATGAGAGAGGCATACCGGGTGCTTATCCCTGGCGGTGTTCTTGTGGTGGGGTTCCTTGAACGCAGTTCACCTCATATACAGGCATACCTGCATGGAGAAACAGAACACAGATTCCTCTCGCAGGGCAGGTTCTTCATCTCCGGTGAGGTAGAGGCACTGCTCATAAATGCCCGTTTCTCTATTCGTTCAACGGAGTCGGAGCATGACTTCTGTGTAATCGTTGCAGAAAAAGGATGAAATAAACCCCTGTGACGACCATCATCTTTGTTTATCCTCATTCAGACGACGGACCTTATTCCCGTGATTCCTCAAAACGGCATGATATCCGAAAGACAAGCATCTACATTCCGTTTCTTAGCCCAACCATTCCAAAAG
The DNA here is from genome assembly GCA_012523385.1 of Methanomicrobiales archaeon. GTDB lineage: Archaea > Halobacteriota > Methanomicrobia > Methanomicrobiales > Methanomicrobiaceae > Methanogenium. The sequence continues at coordinate 2,551 of JAAYIO010000149.1, read as the reverse complement.
CCTTATTGTAGCTTGATATGAAGCAATACTCTAAGATAGTTCTGTTTTCACGGGGTGTTTAATGCAAGATAATATTGATATGCCACAACCGGGCCATGACCGATGCCTGAAATTTATCCACACCGCCGACCTCCATCTGGGAAGCCCGTTTTCCGGTATTGGATCAATAGATGCCGATGTCAGTGCGTTGCTCTCTCGTGCGGGCTACGATGCATATGAACGAATAATAGAGGCAGCAATTGACCATGCGGTTGACTTCGTACTCATTGCAGGAGACATCTATGAGAGTGCAAACCAGCGGATTGCAGAGCAACTCCGATTTCATAAAGGGCTCGAACGCCTCTATACGGCGGGCATTTCGGTATACATCGTCTGCGGGAATCATGATCCATTCAATGGATGGTCACGGGAGATTGTCTGGCCCGAATCGGTTCACTTTCTCAGCGCTGATGCACCGGAGCAGATATTCCATGAAAAAAACGGTGTTCCGGTGGCCGCAATTATCGGGATGAGCCATCCCAAGGGAAATGTCACTGAAAATCTTGCCCTCCGGTATCCTGAACGCGACAATGACTGGCCGTGCACCATTGGGGTGCTCCACTGCACCATTGGCACCAATACCGGTCATGACCCGTATGCGCCGTGTTCACTTCAGGATCTTGCTACGAAGGGATATGACTACTGGGCACTGGGTCATATTCACAAACCATCAGTCCTCCAAAAACAGAATCCAACCATTATCTATGCCGGTATCCCTCAGGGACGTGATATTGGGGAATCCGGTTCCCGCGGATGTTACCTCGTGATCGTTCGTCCCGACACAGATATCCAGACCGAATTTATCCAGACCGCGTCTGTCGTCTGGCAGGAGGCAACCGTTTCCATCGATGACATTGGAACTCTTGATGAACTCCGGCAAAAAATTGAAACCCGGATCGAAGATATCAGAAATGAGAATACGGCGGAGGCAGCGATATGCCGTTTCACCCTTATGGGACGGGGAGATGTGCACCGCGACCTGATACAGGAGGGGGCACTCAGGGATTTGTCTGAGTTCTTCCGTGAACAGGAATGCACAACAACAAACGCGGTGTATGTTGAACGGTTCATCGACAAAACTGCCCTCACTCTTGACCGAAAGATGCTGATGCAGCGGGGCGACCTCGTTTCTGATGTGGTGGCACTCTCTGAGCAGATGCAGCAGGCCGGAGAGATAAACGAAGATCTTGCAACCGAACTCGGGGTTTTGTTTGATCAATACCGCAGAACCGGGGTTCTCAAAGAGATCGATGAAACAGAACTTCGTGAATTGATTCGGGAAGCAGAGACGTATCTTCTTGACCATCTGATGCAGGGGGACTCTCTATGAAAATAAAAGAGATCTATATCGAGGGGTTCGGCCACTTCCATGACTATGCCATACGAGACCTTTCTCCCGGGTTAACGATCATCAAAGGCCCGAACGAAGCCGGGAAATCAACCCTTCTTGCATTCATTCGCCGCATGCTCTTTGGAAAACCGCCCGGCAGGAGTTTCAATCCCTATGAACCGCTCAGGGGCGGGGAGCACGGGGGACGACTGACGGTGGAGACAGACAAAGGAGTCCGGTATGATATTATCCGTCAGGGGAAACTTGACCAGTATACGATCCGGGACGAAAACGGTTCTCCCGTACAAAAGGACATTGAATCCATCACCGGATCTGCCGATCAGTATTTTTATGACAATGTCTTTGCATTCGGTCTCGAAGAGCTTTACCGGTTTGAGACACTCTCTGAGGAATCGGTGCAGAACCATGTGACCGGTGCGGGTGTGGGGATGAAGACCTGCTCGATTCCGGTGTTGCAGAAAAGAATCAAAGACGAGAGGTATGCGTTTTATAAACCCGGTGCGAAGAGCAAACCCCTCATCATGAACCGCATGAAAGAGATCACCGAGATTGAAAAAGATATCCGTGCTCTTTCCAAAACCCAGACAAAGTATGATACCTCTCAGAAAGAACGGCGCAGCAAAGAAGTGGAGTTGTTGCGCTTAAAATCTCTGAAAACCGATATCCTGAAGAACAAAGAGAATTGGACGAGAATTTCTGCCATTTGGGATGACTGGACAGCATATCAAAAGATATCTGACCGTCTTGCCACACTTCCCTGTATCGGCACATTTCCTGAGGACGGCATTCACCAGCTTGACCGCATCACTGAGAGAAAAGAGGAACGAAAGGATATGAGGACGGAGAAGAGCCGTGAGCGAGAAAATATTCTGATTGATTGTTCTCGTGTTCAGGTGAATTCCGCTGTCCTCGAACACGCCTCCGATATCCAGAGCCTTGAACGGGGTCTTGAAAAGTATCTATCTCTTGTATCTTCACGTGATACCCTTGCAGAAGAGCTGAGGCAGGCAGAAGCTAACTACCAGAGAGAGCTATCTGCACTCAATCCAAGCTGGGACGATGCAGCCCTCATCTCCTTTGATTGCTCATCAGAGACACAGAGTCGTATCAGCGGATTTAGAAAGAACTTCAGCCGGTATGAAGAGGATCTGCGTGTCCTTT
>JAAYIO010000148.1 GCA_012523385.1 Methanomicrobiales archaeon | reverse complement strand
ATGTCATGGGCGTTACGAAAGGTATGATCGTGCTGCAGAATTATCTTGACCCATCACAGATTGCGCCCCTTATTCGTGGCACGGTTCTGGAAGGATATGAATTTGTAGAAGACGATCCCATCGCGCTTCGTGAACGGTTCTTGACGATGGCGGCAGAGATTACGTACCCTGACCCCATTCCCGCCACCGGGTTTGTAATGATAGATCATGCATTCAATGTAAAAGGAATTGGTACCGTCGTCCTTGGTAGTGTTGAGAAAGGAACCATTCATCAGCATGACATGGTGAAAGTGCTTCCCGGCGAAATGACCTGCCAGATTCGGTCGATTCAGAAACATGATGCAGATGCAAAAGAAGCATATCAGACAGACCGTGTAGGACTTGCCCTAAAAAATATCGATGCTGAGGCGCTTGAGCGCGGTATGGTGCTGACAACCGACTCCTCGATAAAAGTGACCTCTGATGTAACCGGTCGAGCAAAAATAATCCGGTTCTGGCCTGAACCCCTGCGCGAGGGTCTTGTCGTGCATATCGGTCTGTGGACGCAGTTTGTTACCGGAAAAATAGTCTCGGTTAAAAATGACGCTGACTGGCACTCCTCTCATGTTGTGATTAAGCTGGAAAAGGATATTGCCTATCTTCCGGGTGAAAAAGCCGTTATTCATCATCTGGATGGCGGAAAACTCAGAATTGCAGGGTCTGTTATCCTGAATTAACTTTTTTTCCAATCGAAAACCGATTGTATTTTCGGGGTTATCTTTTTTTATATTAGACTTCCAATCTGATTCACCGTTTCTTAAATCGGCGCATTCAATGTAAGGGGAATAAAACCGCTCACTCCGACTAATTATTTATCCGAATTATTCCATCTGTTCGCGGAAAGAATATGGTACCCATTTACCTGTTGAGAGTACAATATCATGGGTATGACTGTTCCATCGGCTACAGAATCAGATCAGATTCTCTCAAAGAAACATGCGGGATATTATGCCGTAGAACTGGTTAAAGACGGCATGGTTGTCGGACTTGGCACCGGTTCAACGGTTTTTTACGCAATGGAGATACTCGCCGAAAAAATAAAAAACGGCATGAAGATTGTCGGAATTCCAACCTCCTATCAGGCCGAGTGTCGGGCGCGTGCCTATGGGATTCCTCTTGCAACCCTGCATGACTACACGGAACTGGATATAGCAATTGACGGCGCGGATCAAATAGACCCGAAAGGGAATCTCATCAAGGGAAGGGGTGCTGCACAGACTCAGGAACGATGTGTCGCGTCTGCATGCCGTCTCTTTGTTGTTGTTGCCGATGCAAGTAAGATGACATCACAGTTATCCGCACCGGTTCCTATCGAGGTCATCGCGTCTGCGGCAACACTCGCCGCAAAACGACTCCGTGAGATGAACGGTAATCCTCAGGTGCGTGAAGGAGTGAAAAAAGATGGGCCGGTTATTACCGACAATGGAAACTGGATTATTGACTGCACCTTTGCTAAAATTACCGACCCGCTTGCACTTGAGATTCAGATAAACAATATCCCCGGTGTGCTGTCTTGTGGCATCTTTGCGGAATTTACGGGAAAATCAAAAATAATAATTGGAAATAGAGAATCAGCAGAAATAATGTTACATTAAACCGTTTGCTGATTTTGAAGGTGAATCCGTATCTTCTCAATCACCTTTAACTGATTTTCAACTTCTTCCCGTTTGTTTTTCTCAATCATATCCATTATTTCTGAGATGGGTTTTGAAAGACAGTAAATTTTAACGGGTCGTCCTTTACTTTCTGCTTTAGATTCCCGGCTTTGTATCCATTCATTCTCTTTTAAAGTGCGCATTGCAATGCTGACTTCCGGCTGGCGAAGATCGCTGCTTCGTTCAATCTCCCGTGAGGTTGCCTCTTCTGTCATTGCAAGGTAAATGAGCACCTTGGCAACATTTCGTTTCAACCCCAGTTCAGTAAGAAGATTTGAAAACTCTTCGTCTTCTTCGGTGAAGACCATAACTTTTTCCATTCTCATATTTCCCACCGAGAATACAAGTTTAATTATTCAAAATACTATAAATACATTCTTGTATGTATCATCAGGATTATTACTGAAACAGGAACGAGAAAAAAAAGGATTTAGGGCCTACATCAGGCCGAGATTAGAAAGATCAGATATTATTTTTCTGACTGCACCTTTGGCGTCTTCTGTCACCTTTCCGCCGGTAATGATCAGTTTGCCTGACCCAAACAAAAGAACTACCACCTTAGGTTCTTCAAGACGGTAGACGAGTCCCGGGAACTGTTCCGGTTCATACTCAATCCGGTCAAGGTTGAACCCGACCGCGATCTTGTTGAGGTTAATTGGTACTCCAAGATCTGCTGAGGTAACAATATTCTGCACCTTGTATTCAAGTTTCTCTGAAATTTCAATATCAAGACCTCTCAGAAGATTTCCCAGAATTTCAAGACCCCGTGTGAGGCTGTCTAAACTCTTTGCACCGGTAAGAACGACCTTGCCGGAACCAAATACAAGTGCAGCTATCTTTGGATCCTGCATACGGAGAACAACGCCGGGGAACCGCTTTTTATTGTATTCAGCATCTTTAATCTGAGATGAAACCACTTGTAGATCAAGAGATTCTGCAACCTTTGCAGACGCAACGATATTTTCTATTTTCAAAGACTCCTCCGGAGTGCGTTTGACAATCTCTTCGGGAACAGGTTTCAAAGACTTCTCTGGTTTGGCCTTCATGTAGTATATAAAAGGATTTAAAAAGTATATAAATGGTTGCCTGATTACTCATCCAGTGTAGAGATGTCTCCCGGGTCGATTCCCATCTCCTTTGCTTTCAGGACCCGACGCATGATTTTTCCGCTTCTGGTCTTGGGTAATGAGTCAACAAATTCAATCTCAGCGGGTACCGCAATGGGTCCCAGTGTCTGCCGGACATGGTATTTGAGATCATGAATCAGCTTTTCGGTAACAGTCGTCCCCTCAATAAGAATGACAAATACCTTTACCTGATTCCCCGTCACCGGATCGGGCTTTCCGATGGCAGCAGCTTCAGCTACCGCATGATGGGAAATCAGGGCACTCTCGACCTCTGTTGACCCGATATTGTGGCCGCTTACGATGATCAGATCATCTGATCGGCCAATGATCATGATATAGCCGTCTTCATCTTTTATCGCGAGGTCATTTGTGCTGTAATACTGGCAATCCTTCGAATTCCAATAGGTCTTGTATCGTTCCTCGTCATTATGGTCCCGTCGCATCATGGATGGCCAGGGGTTGGTGATTGCAAGATACCCCGCCTGATTGGGGGGCACAGGGTTTCCTTCTTTATCAAACACATCTGCAGTGATTCCCGGAATCGGTTTTCCTACATATCCGGGTTTCATATCCTCTCCTGCAAGCGTGGTGATCATGTGACTTCCGGTCTCAGTCTGCCACCAAGTATCAATGATGGGGCATTTTTCCTTTCCTATCACATGGTAGAACCATTCAAATGCTTCAGGATTCAGGGGTTCTCCAACGGATGCAAGAATACGCAGAGAACTGAGATCATATTTATTTGGCCACGTCTCGCCATACCGCATGAACATTCGGATAGCAGTCGGGGCGGTATAAAACACGTTGATGCCATATGCTTCAATCAAATGCCACCAGATGCCGAGGTCAGGGTAATCTGGGGTATGTTCCGTCATGAAGATGGTTGAACCCAGAAGGAGAGGGCCATATATCGCGTATGTGTGTCCGGTGATCCACCCGGGGTCTGCGGTACACCAATATACGTCATCATCCTTGACGTTAAGGACATATTTGGTGGTGTAATAGGCGCCGACCATATAGCCCCCGCACGTATGGACAATGCCTTTTGGAGCGCCCGTTGTACCTGATGTATAGAGAATGAAGAGGGTGTCTTCAGCGTCCATCTCTTCCGGCGGACATTCTTTATCTGCCTTCTTCATTATCTCGTAGAAGTCCACCTCAAAATCATCCAGAAGAGCGGTAGGCGGGTCCTGAATACGGAGCACAACCACCCGCTCAACACTGGGTGCATGGATGAGTGCCTCTTCGACAATCGGTTTAAGGGGTATGGTTCGTCCCCTCCTGAATGCCACATCTGCCGTGATCACAATTTTTGCACCTGAACCGACAATACGTTCGTTGAGTGCTGATGCACCATATCCGGCGAACACAACGGTGTGTATCGCACCGATACGTGCGCAGGCAAGCATGGCGATGATCTGTTCAGGCACCGTGGGCATGTAAATGCATACGACATCCCCCTTTCCGACATGAAGGTTTTTTAATGCATTTGCAAACTGCATCACTGCCTTGTACAGCCGGTCATAGGTGTAAATCTTCTCAGTTTCGTCTTCTCCATGCCAGAAAAGGGCTACTTTATTTCGCCGGTTGTTCTTGAGATGACGTTCCAGACAATTGTAGGTGATGTTGCATTTGGCATTTACAAACCACTTTGCGTGGGGATAATCCCATTCTTTGACTTTGTCCCATGGTTTGAACCAGAGGAGATCTGAGGCGACGCGCCTCCAGAAGTCCTCCGGGTCTTTCTCAAAATTTGCGTATGACAGGGCGTAGTCTTTAATTCTTGCGTCGTCTCGATATTCCTGGGCCGGTTTATACACTTTTTGAGAGTATCCGGGGGTTTCCGTAGAATTTGTCATGGTCTATCACGCATCTGAAACACTAATCAATTTATTCCAACGATTAAAATCATTTTGTTTTGTGTGTAATTCCCGTATTTGACACGATTAACTATTACAAACATATATGTATATGACGATCAAACAAAATTATCAAGACATGACGAAACGGAATTCGTCATTTGTTGTAGTATTCTTAAAAATTATTGGTATGTTCTGATACGTGAGGATGGCATAAATGAAGGAATGGATGTTAAGTGAAGCAGAAGGGTATGAGATCCTTGGAAAGTATGGTGTCCCTGTACCTGCGTTTAAGATCGTAACCACTGCAGAAGAAGCAGGAGATGTTGCAGAAAGTATTGGATTTCCTGTTGTGATGAAGATCGTTTCACCGCAGATTATTCACAAGAGTGACTCCGGAGGGGTTGTCACCAGCATCGGGACAAAGGAAGGGGCTCAGGCTGCTTTTAACAGGATTGTGACCTGTGTCAAGGAATTCAATCCAAAGGCAAAAATTGAAGGGGTCATCATCGAAGAACAGGCAGAACCCGGTCTTGAGTTGATCATCGGCGGAAAAACAGATCCTACCTTTGGCAAGGTTATCACCTTTGGGGCGGGTGGCACGCTTGTTGAGCTGATGAAGGATGTGACCCTGAGGATTCTTCCGATAACCGAAGCTGATGTGAGGGAAATGGTGAAAGAGATCAGAAGTTATCCTTTGATCTCCGGATACCGTGGTTCCAAACCAAAAGATGAAGAGACACTGGTAAAAATAATTTTGGATGTCTGCAGATTATTTGAGGAACATGAGCAGATTAAAGAGTTTGACATAAATCCTCTCCGTCTCTACGAATCAGGTGCCTGTGCTGTCGATTCGCGCATTGTCATGGCGGATAATAAGGATGTGGTTGAAAAGCCGGAACGTCCTGATGTTCCCCCTGAATACTTTAATCCGCGGTCAGTCGCCATCATCGGCGCATCTGATGACCCCACAAAGATGGGCTATGCGGTGATGCACAATCTTCTGCATTTCCCTGGTCAACTCTATCCGGTAAACAATAAGCGCGACACGATTCAGGGTTTGAAGGCATATCCAACCATTGGTGATATTCCCTCACCGGTTGATATGGCAGTCATCACTGTTCCCGCAATGTATGTGCCTCAGGTCGTAGAAGAATGTGGTCAGAAAGGCGTCAATATTGCGGTTATCATCACTGCGGGATTCAAGGAGATGGGTGAAGAAGGCAAAGCCCTTGAAGAACGTGTTGTCGCGATAGCAAACAGGTATGGCACCCGTATTGTCGGGCCAAACTGTCTCGGGCTCATTGTTCCGCCCCGCGGTCTTGATACGACCTATGTCCACCAGTCTCCCCGACCCGGCAAGATTGCATTTCTTTCGCAGAGTGGTGCGATTGTAAATACGGTTGTGGACTGGAGTCTTTCAGAGGATATCGGTTTTTCGGCGGTAGTTTCCGTAGGAAATCAGTCTGATCTCAACTTCTTTGATTACATGCGCTGGGTTGAGCGTGACCCGAACACCAAGGCAATTATCATGTACATCGAGCAGATCAGTGATGGTAAGGCCTTTATGAAAGTTGCAAGTGAGGTTTCAAAGACAAAGCCCATTATTGCCATTAAATCCGGTTCTTCAGACCGTGGTTCAAAGGCTGCTGCTTCCCATACCGGATCCCTTTCCGGCTCGTATGATGTCTATATGGAAGCATTCCGGCGCTCAGGTGTCCTTTCCGTTCATACTCTGACCGGAGCGTTCCTTGCTGCAGAGATGCTATCGCACCCTAAGAGATATCCAAAGGGTTCACGCGCTGTTGTGGTAACAAATGCGGGTGGATTTGCGGTGCTTTCGTCTGATTACTCTGAACGGTATGGTATTGATATTGCAGATCTGCCTGCGGAGGTTATTGCAGAGATGGATCAGTTCCTGCCTGAATTCTGGAATAAAGGCAATCCTGTGGATCTGTTGGGTGACGCTTCCGAGCGCAGGTTTGAGCAGACCTTTGAGGTGCTCGCGAAACACGACGATCTCTGGGACATGTGCTTTATCATCGGGTTCCCGAACAACATTCTGGGGTCAGAACAGCTTGCAAATCAGATTCTGAAGTTCTCCGGCAATACTGAAAAGCGGATTATCTGTTCACTTCTGGGAGGAGCTTCCATGGACCGCGGCAGAAAACTTCTGCGTCAGAACTCGATCCCGAGCTTTGAGGAACTGGACTTCACCTTCAGGGTGATTGGAAGAGTACTCTGGCAGCAGTTCCGGGTTAAAGCACCTGGTCTGCTGTAAAAAAAGCAAAATATTTTTATTTTTTTGGTTAGTCGTATTCGCGCCAGGTGTATTTGCAGGCAATACAACGGTAGAATCGTGTCTCTGACTCATCTGCTGACCTGAGTTGCCTTAGCCACCATTCTGCAATGTCATTGCCACATTCCGGGCATTTTGCGGATACTGTTGGAAGAGTTCTTATCTGATCAGGTTCATCAATGATGACGATATCCTTGTTCACCAGTTTCGTACAAAATTTTATCTCTTCGGAAGGTTCTTCGGTGTGACCACATTTTTTACACCGAAAGTGGCCATCTGTACATACCATGAGTGATTTACATTTGGGACAGAAATTCATCTGATAATTATTGGATGTAAGGTCAGATTAAGATATGGAATATACGGGTCCCCTTCAAATTGCAAAATATGAAAATTATTTCAAGGTATATGGAGAATAGAAAGGAATGCAGGAAATTTTTGTACTCATATCCTTTATAGCATTTCTTCTGTTTCTCTTGCCAACAGATTACAGAAAATATTTTGCCATTGCTGGCTGGATCAGTATCATCGCAGTTCTTTTTGCAAATTTCCCTGAATATAGTATTGAAAATAATTTCATGTATCCGGTTGCCGCCTTTCTTGGCATACCGTTTTTGGTTATCATCGTCCCCAAACTTCTGGAAGAAAATGAATCAAGCATTACTCTGAGCCGGATGGCAGGTATTGCGTATGTCATATTTGCACCATTTATGCTCGTGCCCGCGCTTGCCGACTGGCTTATCGCGCTAAATATTGATCTGCTTGCAGCGATATTTACCGGGATTGAATTTCCCTATGAACTGGTTGAATGGAACATGTTCAGGGTAGACCTGTTTCGCGTTGAAATAATTCTTGCATGCACCGGTATTCAGGGCATGGCAATCATGTTGGGTGTTGCCTGGGCGATTCGGTCTTCCCGGATGCAAAAAATCCTGTCGTTCCTTGTTGTGGTAATACCCATTTTTGTGTTAAACATCCTGCGAAATGTCTTTGTTATCATGGCATATGGCAAGCAGTGGTTCCCGTATCTCCCTGAGATATCATCAAATGGTCAGATGGGATTTGAAAGTTTCTTCTGGGCGCATAATGTATTTGCAGAAATAGGCGCATTGTTTGCGTTTATTGGAATTGCGTATCTGCT
>JAAYIO010000147.1 GCA_012523385.1 Methanomicrobiales archaeon | reverse complement strand
TTCTAACCCTGTAGGTGGCCAGACTGTAGGCCAAGAGTCCGGGTCGTCTGCCGCATTGTGAGCATAAGTCGCATAAGTAGATGGAACACCCCATTTCAGACAAGAAATCTCTATCATGTCCTGATGGCATGGTGCTGCATACCAACGGGTGTTGCTTCCAGCCATTATTTTATCATTTAGATATTCGGATAGAATTTTATCAACCTGAGCAAGTGTGAAATTCTCTTCTTCTGTCAACGCAAATTCACCTGAGTGATCGAAGGTTACCTCAGTTACTCCATCACGATACTTAGTAACTACCGGGTACTTTTTCCAGATCGCCTGGAGATCTTCTATTAATTTTAATTTTTCTTTATCTGTAATTGAAATCTCTCTTAAGTCATTTATGGCATTTGTCTTTCCTTTTTCATCAGCAGCGAACAACACCCAATGAGGGGTTACTTTTTTCACATTTTCGCTAATCACAAAGGATAAATCTGGTGATGCCTGCAAATCATTCGTATTTGCAGGTATTGGCCGCTGAATCTTAACTTCAGAGACAGCTGTTACCGCCGGCACCATCACCACACTCACCAGCAGCACTGCCAGGAGCACAGGAAGTGCTCGTATTCCTTTTTTCATTTTCATACTTTTACCTCCATCTTTCATGCCCCGGAGGCAAAAAGGCGAAGCTTTCAAGTAATTTTAAAAACAACACAGTCTTGCCTCCGGGCACGCGTGGGGTTCAAGACTATCAAAACGGCGATCGTAGAGTTGACCGACTTGCCTCCGGGCACGCGTGGGGTTCAACCATTCTTGATCTGTTCGGGTGGACCCCGTGCAACACTTTTTTGATGCTACGTGTATGACCTCTGACTTCGTTTTATTAATGTTTTATGTCCACATCGTCCAACTGTTCCCGTTCAGATGGACGATGTGGACATAAAAACTAAATAGCGTCCCTTTCACACAGATCATTATGGTTACTCAGACATACCTCTGTGGCTGTTATACCGGAGTGATGGAATGCTGAAAAAAATGGGAACTGTTGCATTGGTATTGCTGTGCTGTGTATCTTTCGCTTCTGCAGCAGTAAACGAAGAAAAAGCAGATGCAGATGAGACAACGCATTTTGGAGAATATACCATAACACCGACGAATGATTTCGGGGGGATATTGCCATCCGGTACGTCTACGATACCATCATGCAGGGTGAGACAAACTGGCACACCAAAATCGTTGATACCGATATCACCGTGCTGAATGTGGATCTCAACTGGGGTGACCGGACCAACTCCCTGCGACTGAAGATATACTCCCCCGATTGGCAGTATCTGGGAATGTACTTTGACGATGCTGACAATACTAACAACGGGAGAATCAGAATCAATAGAGAAAACCCAAACGGCATCGCCAAAGGGACATGGCATTATGAAGTCTACGAAGTAGAAGGAACTGAAGATTATTACATATGACTCCCTTTCTTAACGGATCATCCATGCGGAGGATAGTATTCCTTCTCCTTCTTCTCTCTCTTCTTCTGCTGTTTGCGATCACCGGAGTGCAGGCTGCAACAGGAGGGTATACCGTAAAACCCTACGTTTACGACCAGGATCTTATCGATAAGGGACTCATCGATTCAAGCGGTGCGGATGGGACCTGCACATTCCGGGAACTTCCCCTGTGGATTCAGATCTTCTCTATATCAGGCACGCTGGCAGCAGTTTTTGGCATATTCAAGGGTATCCCCCTGGTGTTGGGCAGGACGGGATGCTTCTTTGGAAATCAGAACCGGAAAACCATCTTTGAATACGTCTTGGAAAACACCGGATGCAAAATGACAGAGGCATAAT
>JAAYIO010000146.1 GCA_012523385.1 Methanomicrobiales archaeon | reverse complement strand
GGGAACGGGACAGCGCTCATCCTTTTTGCAGAGGCATATGGCTGTAGCGGATACGGCGTTGACATCCGCGACGACGCGTGTAAGGCGGCCTCATCTGCGGCAACTAAGGCTGGAGTTTCGGGTAAACTGAAATTCGTCTGCGGTGATGCGACAAAAGCAAAATTCCCCGAAGGGGCGGATCTCGTCATCTCACTTGGTTCTGCTGACTGCTGGGGAGGGCCTGATGAGGCCATCCATGCCTGCGCAGAACGGGCCGGTGAAAACGGGTCAATTCTCTTTGGAGATCGGGTGTGGGAGAGGTCGCACACGCCTCCCGAATTTGCCCGTGAATGGCCCGAGGTCAGAACTTTGTATGAGCTTATCTCCGCCGGACGGCAGGAGGGGTATGTGCCGGTATGGATCTGGCATGCAACACCCTCAGACTGGGACCGGTATGAGGCGGGCATCTGGGCACATACCGCAGACTGGATGCAGGAACACCCCGGCACCCCTGAGCCAGCAGAACTTGCCGCTTATCTTGAGGCAATACAGGATGAATACATCCTCTATGGGCGGGAAGCCATCGGCTGGGCAATGATTCTCTTCCGCCCTGCCTGAATATCATAAAACGACGAGATCGGAATAAAACCATGAATCGATACGCATTTGTCACTACCATCCCCAACCTGACCGGAGCCCTTCAACGCGGCGTTGCCATCATCACGGAGCATAACGGCAATATCAACCGGATTCATTTTGATCGCGGTATTGACCCCTACACTGTTTTTTTTGAAGTAACCGCCACCGCTGAAAAGTATGAGCATATTCGCCGGGAGCTTGCGGATATCGGCTATCTGCAAACAACCCTTGAAACCTTTGCCTGCCTCAAGATTCATGTCCACCTGCCGCATGAGTCAGGAGGACTCAACGATTTTCTGAAGATGACTACAGGGGCAGGAGCAGAGATCACCTCAATCACCTTTGATGACGCAGGCATTCATCCCGACTGGGTCACGATATGCATGAGCGTTCGGGAAAGCAGTCCTGTTGAAGAGCTCCTCCATGCACTCAAGTCACACTACCCGATTGAGGTGCTGGAGTTCGACAACACCGGCCAGAGCCTCGATGACACGGTGTTCTACCTGCGATTTGCCCAGAAGATGCGCACGCTCATCGACACCCCGGACGACGATTTTCTGCTGCGGTTTTTGGGTGAGATCAATCACACTGCACAGGACCTGACCGCCCGCGGAGAGAATCCCAAGATGGTATTTCAAAATGTGCTGGGGGCAGGCGAATATATCGCTCTCACCTGCAAAGACGGATTCTATGCAGATGTGCAGGTTTTGACGCTCTCTGAGGAAGTAACGCTCTATGCCATCCAGCTCCCCAGCGGCGGAAACATCTACCTCTTCCGCACACTGGACGGGATAGAGATGCTTGACACCGGATACGGAGTTTATTATCCGGATGTGATGCAACTCTTTGCCGCATACGGCCTGCCCGTCACAGAAGAACTGACCCGCATCATCGTTTCGCACGGAGATGCAGACCACTGTGGTGCAGGCGGATTCTTTGATGTACCTGCCCTGATGCATCCCGCAACATGGGAGATTATCCGGACGGGCAACCGGGCGTGGGGGTCACGAAGTGCGGGGATGGTACTCGAAGAAGTATATACCACCATGATCGCCCTCTACTCTCGCTGGAATCCCCCGGAAGAAAAGAATATCCACCTCATCGCGATGGAAAGCGATGAAAAACGGTCCATCTTCCCCGTAATAGGCCGTATCACCATCGGCGATCTTGCCTTTGAAATATTGGAAACACCGGGTGGCCACCAGGTTGGCGAACTTGTTCTCTACTGCCCAAAGGAAGGTTATCTCTTCACCGCAGACAGTTTCATGAACTTTGCGAGTCTTACCGAGGAAAGGCGGCGCTACAACTCCTACGCCGATTTCCTTGTCACCTCGGTTAACGTGGATTCTGATATTGCACGAACTGAACGGCATGCCCTCTCCGGGATAGCACAGGAATTTACCAGCGAGACAGGTCGCCCCAGCACCATCTTTGGCGGACATGGTGCTGTTTCGGAGTATGGGGATGGCATTCTCACGGTCATCGGCACCATTGAGCACTATACTCATGCAGGAGGCAGGGAACTCTCGGAGGATAAACCCTGATGCGCACGGTCACAAGTGCAGATACGGAGATTCGCCGAATTGCGGCGGATATGGCCTCGGCCCAAACAAAGGGAGACCTTGGAGCCATTCTTGCTCGTGAAATTAAACGGTTTGACCGCTATGACCTGACCGTGATCAGTGCACGGGTCAGACAGGACATTGACCTGCTGCCGATGCCCTACCGCGAGAAGTTCCGCCCGTATGCAGAGAAATGGTTCTTTGGCCGGTATCATGAACTTTTGAAATCTGATCGAAACGGGGCATGGGCACATATGCAAAAACCAATTACCGACAGGGAAACGTTTGAAAAATTCTGCCGCATGATCCCGGATGCCTGCCTTCGGACCGAACCGGATGTTCCTTACCCCGGTAATAACGAGAAAATGGTCCCATTCTATCAGCTTTTTTATTACCTGCTCTGTGCATTTGCAATTTTTGTATGTGATGAACCCGGACATCCGCTGGGAACTCCATTCCCCGGCGGATTTACGGTGCATACAAAAAAAGGCGTCTGTTATTGCCCTATCCGGGACAAAGAGGAGGAGATCTGGCACTCAATATGCAACTTCTGCCCGGTTGTTCAGGACCCGGATAATCTTTGAAAAATTCTTTCCAAATCGACAGCAAAATAGAATCCCGACTGCCCTTACCACCTCTATTCTTCAAATTAGGACAACCCATTCAGTCCCTTTCATCGGACATAAATACAACACGATTAAATACCATAATGATGCAAGTTGGGCCGGAGATAACCATGTCAGGAGTAGAATTTTTTAAATTAGTAACCGATGAACTCGACAGCCTCATCAATGCAAATACCATAATGGGCGATGCAATTGATGGAGGGGATAAGATAATTATCCCTATCGCCTCATTCGGATTTGGTTTTGGCGGCGGAATGTCAAGTCGGAATAAAAAGGACGAGGAAAAAAATGATTGTGCCGGAGCCGGAGCAGGCGGCGGTGTATCACCGATTGCAATCGTCGTCATGCACAAGAATGTGACTGGAATTGAGAGTGTGCAGGTAATATCCCTCAAAAAGAACACCGCACTATCTGAGGCCATTGCCACTGTCAGCGAAAAGGTCCTCCCGCAGGTGACCGAGACCCTGAAAGTGATGACTCAAAAGAAAG
>JAAYIO010000145.1 GCA_012523385.1 Methanomicrobiales archaeon | reverse complement strand
TGATGACATGTTGCCCGATGGCGTGAACGGTTCATTGTCCATCCTAAGACAGATGGAAATGTCATAAAACGGTTCATCCGTATGGAATCCCACTTTGTTAAGAGGTGTCAGAACACCATTATCCAGAGCAAAAAGACTTACATAGCGGGCATCGTAGTCCAGGTCTCCCCACTCTGGATCAACTTGCATGACTATCCCCGTATTTTCACGTATCAATTCCCGATAGGGTATCTGCTCAATTTCTGTAAGCAGATTGAGCGGATGTGTCCCCCTGGGCGGTGCATTATTCATTGTTGATGAATACCAGGAAATTGCCCCAGTAGGATTTACTTCAACATGATACACCTGATGCAGGCCCCCCTCATCCGCATGGAAATCAAGAATAAGCGATTCGAGCACTCCGTCCGTGTCAGTCATTATCCTGAACTGACTGAGGATTGCAGTAGAATTGTCAAAATCAGCCTCATCGGTGACAATGCCCCATAATTTTGATAAAGAAATGCCATAGATATTTGGCGAGAGAGTGAGTTCATCCGATGTATCGTCATGCATGAGCACAAACATCAACCCGGCACCAACAAGGAGTGATGCTGAGACTGCCAGTATGATAACCACATTCGGTGTAATTTTTTCGTTCATTTTTTCCCCCCATTATTAAAACCGTCTGAGCCTGTCAAAAATATGATAATCATGAACCCTATAATCATCGGTATTGGTTATTCCTGATTGGTCGGGGTTACCTCATGCACCATCGTTTCAATGCTCTATGCATCTCTTTTGATATCGCATTATTAGTAATTTCTGGCCCAATCGTCTACACGTCATACAACGGGTAAACAATTGTACCACAAAACCGATTTTGATTGTATTTATGGATGCCATCGTGTCTACGCTTCCCGGCAATATCTGTCCGCAATTATTCGGACGATTCTCATGGCCACGAATATCACACCGAATATACCTGCCGAAATCAGCACCATCTCCAGATAACCAGCAAGCGAATTCATGATTAAAAAGCCTTCATCTGATGAGGAAAGGGGAGTTAGCAACTGAAAAAGAGGTGATCCTGCACCGCCGTTCCCGAATGCCGTTCCAAATCCATATAAGATACGCCCCGAGACGGCAACAACGGAACCAGCAAAAAGAATTTTGTAGAGAAAACGGTCGGGAAACAATCTTCTGACCGCCATAAACGATGTCAGCACTCCCATTGCCATGATTACGGCATCTGTCAAAAGTGAAAGATGAAAATGACCCGCGAATGGTGCCATTAAGCAGAAAAATAATCCCGCTACAACCGGCACAACCAAAGCAAATCTCTCTTTCGGAGGGTGCAATTTTGCAAGAACCCGATATACCAGAAGAGAAATAATTCCTATGCATACCGCAGGCAGGAGAATAATAAGAATAAAAAACAGAGCAAAGCCACCAGCGAGCAGAATAAAATCAGATAGCATTATGAGACTCCTTTAAACAAAAAAGGAGGTTAAAAAAGATAAAAACATGAGAGGAAACAGGAAGGGTGCAGGATTCCCCGTTTCCACCATTCATCCGGCCGGTTTGCATTTCTACGCACATCATCTTTCGCTTTGCAACATTTTAGAAGGCCGAATTTTTAGGAATTCGGTATAGATTCACCCAACATTAGTTGATTCCCAAAAACATGACAATCAGCCATACTACCGTAAGCCCAAGTGCACCTGCCAGATGTTTTCTTGTACCTAAAGATGCAAAATATCCCCCCAGTCCGCCAATTCCTGCGAGAATAAAATAATAAAGGACCATCAGGCCAAACTCCTCTGCCTGACCGAAGCTAAAACCCTGTAAAGTAATACTTGCAATCATAAGTAATGGAAAAGGAATTGCTCCCAAAAGTACGGCAACAATCCTGTTCTGGGTATACCAGCCGTATAAGACAGCGATCAACGGAAAAAAAGCAAAAAGAAATGCAGCGGACAGAACGGTAAAAAAAGACATAACGAAACCTGTCAATACTTCTAAATTCAAAACAGCATCCTCTCCATAAATAATGTTTATTTTATTAATTATACATACGTCATTGTTGCATATCCATTATTATATGGGCTGGATACCTGGTTTCCAAGGTATTCCAAATTTGGATATACTCTCCATGCGCTGTCATCAGGATCCTGGAAAAAGCCTGCGATAAGGTTTTCTGCGTTTTCAAAACCAACTGCATGGTGGGGAAATGAGGAATCCTGATGAGCTGCTCCGATAACATCACCATCCGAAAGTTCCCAGAGCCTTATATGATATCCTCCACTCAATCGGAATGGATCATCTGCGAGCCCATAATCAGCTCTCCATCCGCCATCATAAATATAATAGGTGTCCTCATAGGGAACCATGACATGGTACCAGTCGTGATCAATCCAGATCTCATTCCTTACATCAGTAAGTGTCGAGTATTTCCAGATCATGTTTGTTGGTTCATTTAACTGGTGATAATTTCCCCAGATATCTTTTTCATAGATCCATTGAGGATAGCTTCTTAATATGCGAGGAGGATCAGTTGCAGTCGTGAATACTTCATAGGATTCTTTCTTGGAAATTTTTGGATTAGATTCTATAATGCCAAATTTTTCAGCATCCTGTGATTCCAGGGGGATTTTTCTCACTACTATGAAATTTTCAATCCCGAGTTTTTCCTTAAGTCCATTTCCAGAGTATATAGTAATCGTTTCATAAACTCCGTCTTTGTAGGTTGAAATTGTCGTTTGTGTGACTTTGAATTTATGGCTTTCCTGCCATTCGTTGGTAATTTTCTCCTGTACCTGCATGTCTGTGGTTGTTTCGTCCGCACTTACCATCGGTACCATCACCATCACTGAAAGCACCACTACCATCATCAGGCTCAAAAACAGCGCGCCCTTTTTCATTTTCATATTTTCCCTCCATTTCTCAAGTTTCCGGAAGCAAAAAAGCGAAGTTTTCAAATCCTGTTATAGCAATCGCAGTCCTGCTTCTGGATATGCGAGGGGTTAGCCATTCCAAGTCGTTTCAGGTAAACCCCGTGTAACACCTTTTTGATACTACGCATATGACTCTTGACACCGTTTTATTAACATTTTTATGGCCCAATCGTTTACACGTCATACACCTGACCCCCTCCCAACATACTATATTGACCGTGCTACCCCGAGTAATTCATCACGATCAAGTTATCCATAAATCTGATATGTGGCATCTCCTGCGGTCCAGACGATCAGCCGATTCGGTTCAATCTCATAGATCCATCCGGTAGAATCATTGATATTAACAGGTTTCGGAGCTAAGCTAAGGAGCTCATTCTTTTCGTATGGATTATACCCGTACTGACTCCAGGAAACTTCGAGGAACGTCATTTCGGGTGTCCACGATGCATGTGGAGTAATATTGAGGCCATACGCCAGTATCTCACAAACCGTTGTTCGATGGTCATCGGGCTCAGTCTCATTCCATACAGTATATATAAAGAGACTATAGGGAGAATAGTCCGTGGGAACATATAACGGCGGGCAGAAACTCGTGTAATTTGCAGGATTGTCCTCCATGCTAAACCAATAGAAAAAAAGTATCCCTGAGTGATGGTGCATTATCTGCTGGAAATTCAGTTAAGACATCTGTTGTATGCGACGGGCTAATTTCCCTTGGATCATACGAATCGTGAGAAACAGACTGAATACATCCTGCGCTAAGAACAACAAAAAGAAGTCCTGTTATCAGATAATGAGCTTCCATATGGTTATTTCCTTTATCATTAAAAAAAGTATCAACTCTTTAGATATATCTTAATTACAAAAAGCACATTTTTATCTCTGTTGCATTCATCAACTGCGGCGATCATTTTTGAATCTGAATTATCTGTTGCAAATGATGTGCTGATTACAACGGATTTTGTTTTTTTAATGGGAATTCCAGAATTCCTAATCCTGTTAAGTTCTTCGGATATATTTCCGCTGGAGATATGTGTCGCCAGAATGATATCTCCGTCAATCTCTTTTTCGGATTCAACAATTGTGTATACCCAGGGTGAAACCGGATTTGCGATTTCTACGAGGTTTTCATTCTGTAAATCTGCTTTGTATCCTTCAAAGAGCCCTTTATCTGATTTGAGATAGGAGTTTACATAAAGTGGTTTGTCTCTTATCTTCCTGGGAATGTTCTTTCCGAAATATTTGTCAACGGTATCATTTATGATTGAATCTGAAATATCAGCATCAAATATGATCTCAGAAACCCACAGCATTTTATCGAGCAACTCAGCCTCTTTTTGTGTAAGGGGGTTTAATTCACTTGGATTTAAGGTCTGATTATCCGGCCGGGGTTTTTCAATAACCTGATCATTGTTTTCAACACATCCGGGAATAACTCCCGTTAAAAAAAATAAAATAAGGATTAAAAATAGTAGTTTTTCTTTCATTTATATCACCGATTGATACGTATGCTAATTCAAATATGGATATTGTCACTTATTAATCAACTAATATATATTCAGTGTGGGTAATACTGTTCCAATTTTCCCAATATGTACTTCCAACATTTATGGGCCCGGGGTCAAAGATATACAAATACTGCTCTCCTGATGTGTACCGGCCCCATCCGGCACATACTCTCTCATGAGCTGGTACAGATGAGGTCAATGGATCACTCTTTGTCTGTATGTGATCATATGCACGATTCCATGTAACCAAACCAGCATTATAGTATTGTACATTTCTGTTCAGACCTGTAGGAGAATCTTGATAATAATCAAGTTCACCAGGTGTTGTTGCTCCAGTGGGATCTTGAGATGTCCCTGCACCCATTTCACCTGCAATATAGTCAAGCGTATGACCGGAACCAAACCATTCAGCAATCATCTTTCCTGAGGCTACACAACACCAGAACTGATTCGGTTGTGCTACAAGATTGTTAATATTCCAGATTTTTCTGTAATTAAAAGTGCTCCGGGCACTAATATCGATGAGAGAGCTCTTGCCATCATAGAATTCAATGTTTTTCACATATTCATCCCATTTCGAAAGCCTGTTTTGAATAGAATCACACTCTATATCATCATATACAGACCACATCCCCGCATCGCCTTTAAATGCAGGTTTTCTTTCAGGAATTATTGAATAGTCATGGACATCCAGAATGATTCTTGTTATTTTTCCATCAGAATTTATGGTTTCAAACATTATGCCCATTTTTGGATAACTGTAACTGACAACTTTTGGAGAGGAAAGTGCTGCAACTCCGTATTTTGCAACCAGAATATTTTTAGAATTTTTCTCTGCAAGTTCATAGTCTGTGGTGTCCGGGTGATCCTGCACCATAGTTACAGTACATCCTAATACTTTGCTTGCTGCGGTTCGTATAAAACCTACATTTTCGCCATCATTTTCCATGTTGAACTGATAATATAACTTCAGTCCATTGATATCATAAATAATCAGAGGAATCCTGTTGACCACTACGTTTTGAAATTCTTTATCTGGCAATGCGCCAGAACTCAGAAAGTCGTCAAAAGTGGCATTTGCAATACAATAGGCTATTTCTACCGACACATAATTGTTTTCAATGGCTTTTTTGTTATCCAATACATTTCCTGCCGAAACTGCTGCTGTGGATACCATTAGCAGCATAAGAATTACAGACAAAGTCCGCATTCCTTTTTTCATTTTCATATTTTTCCCTCCGTTTTTCAAGTTTCAGGAAGCAAAAAATGCGAAGCCTTCAAGTAATGTTAAGACTAACACAATTTTGCCTCCGGGCACGCGTGGGGTTCAACCATTCCTGATCTGTTCGGTGAGCCCCGTGCACCACCTTTTTGATTCTACGCGTATGACTCTTGACGCCGTTTTATTTACATGTTATGGCCCAACCATTTAAACGTCAGTCAACGTGTAGATGATTGTACCAGAAAAACGATATACCTCAATTC
>JAAYIO010000144.1 GCA_012523385.1 Methanomicrobiales archaeon | reverse complement strand
CACCTGTGATGGGGTAGGTCCGATATTCATTGAACATAAAATATTTAAGGGTCTAAAATCTGCAGTTGAATTCAGATATTCAAATGAGATTGATGATTTTGTCATTCGCATGGCAGAACGCATCAAACGGCCGCTTACGTATCGGGATCCAATCGTTGATGCGACCCTGCCGGATGGATCCCGTATCAATATTGTATATGGAACTGAAATAAGTAAGCATGGTTCAAACTTTACTATCCGTAAATTCAGTGAGGAACCGGCCAGTATTCTTCAGCTGATTGAATGGAAAACGACCGATTACATGATTGCGGCTTATCTTTGGATCACTCTGGAATTTGGAATGTCACTCTTTGTCAGTGGCGAAACAGCATCCGGAAAGACAACAAGCCTGAATGCAATTACCACATTCCTTGCACCAGAAAATAAGATTGTAACCATTGAAGATACCCCTGAGCTCATCGTACCTCATAAAAACTGGACCCGTGAGGTATCCAAAGGCAAAGGAAGTGGGGAAGGAGAGGGAGGATCGGTTACCATGTTTGATCTGCTCCGTGCTGCACTGCGTCAGAGGCCAAACCAGATTCTTGTCGGTGAAATCAGAGGTTCTGAGGGCGCAGTTGCATTTGGTGCAATGCAGACCGGTCACCCCGTCATGAGTACATTCCACGCAGCGTCAGTAGAAAAACTGATTCAGCGTCTCTGTAGTGATCCGATTAACATCCCCATTGCCCACGTTGATAACCTGAATATCGTGATCATTCAGAGTGCAGTAAGGAGACCAAACGGCGATATGGTGCGCAGAATGATCTCGGTTAATGAACTGGTGGGCTATGATCCGGAAACGGGCGGTTTCTCCTTCGTCGCGATGTTTGTCTGGAACCCGGTTACTGATACATTTGATTTTCCTGGGAACGGAAGCAGTTTCCTTCTCGAAAGTAAAATTGCAGTCCTTCTTGGTTTGCCTGAGGACCGAAGTGCTGAAATTTACCTGGAAGTAGAAAAACGGGCAAAAATATTAGAACGACTGCATAAAGCAGGGTATACGGGATTCTGGGATCTTTACCATATGCTCACAAAGATCAAGAAACAGGGATTACTGAAGATAGAGATCTAAAATGTTTAAATCGGTTACTGATGCTGTTAGCGAAAAAACAGGAGGTAAAATACCGTTTGCAGATACGGGAACGAAAATCAAAGCATACTTTTCTCAGATCGCAGAAAATAAGCGAATGGGCTCTGATCTTCTCTTCATGGTCACGTATATGGCCTCGATTCTCACGTCAGACATATCACGCCCAGAGATCTTTGCATACACCGCAACGAGAAAAGAGTATGTCACTGCAAAATATATTGAGAAGGTTGAAACGTACGTTAAGCGGTGGAACTATAATTATGCAAAAGCATTGGAACTGGTATCTGAGCGTACCAAAAATCCTATGCTCTCCAGCATGCTGTCACGCTATGGGAACTCAATAAGCTCCGGTGTTCCGGATGACGAATTTCTCTTGCTTGAGCTGTCCACCATAAGAAGTGTGTACAGGAACTATTTCGAACAGGGGATCGAGATGCTGAAGAAATGGGGTGATGCATATATCGCTCTGATGCTTTCGGCGACCATTGTGAGTGTCATCATTATGGTCTCTATTGCCATTTATGCCCCTGATGATTTAGATACGACATTGACTACGTCGTATCTCTTAATCATCGGTATTGGTGTATTTGGTATTGGCACCATGTATCGTGCAATTCCCGGTGATCAGAAATGTCACGAACTTCCTGGTCAGGGGAGTTATGAGCAGAAGATGATCCGCAGAATGGAGCGGTTTATTGTGCCCACGATTCTTGTCACGGTTATCATCCTTTTTGTGATAGGATTTAACGCTGGTGTGATCTTCCTTACGATGGGTATTCTTCTTGTACCATTGGGAATTTTTGCGATTATTGATGATACAAACATTATGGGTCGTGACGCAGATTTCTCTCAATTTATCCGGAGTGTTGGAACAATTATGGGCGGAAAAGGTCTCACACTGACCTATGCTCTTGCTGAGATTGATATTAAAACAATTAAACACCTCTCTGCATTTATTCAGTCAGTTTATTCTAAAATGAATCTGGGGCTGGATGAAAACCATATATGGGAGCGTTTTATCGATGAAACCGGCAGTAATCTGATATCCAAATACCTGAACATTTTCCGTGACTCCATAAAACTTGGAGGAAGCCCGGCAGAGGTTGCAAAGGTCGTTAGTTCGTCGATGCTTGAACAGACATTACTTCGCGAGAAACGTGAAATGCTTGCAACAGGATTTATCGTGCTTCTCATCCCCATGCATGTAGCTATGGTTGCAATATTTATCTTCCTCTATCAGATATTAATATCTATGTCACGTGCTGTGACTGCAGTGATGGCATCATTTACTGAAGCCAGTGCCGCACTGAGCGGTTCAGGAACATCTGTTGGAGGGTCAATGTCGGGCATGGTAAACATCTTTGTCAATTTTCCGGAAGACAAGATGGGAATGTATGTAGCTATTGTCGTACTAATAATTACTATCTGTAATATGCTGGCAGGAAAAATTATCAAAGGGGGCGGCAATTATCTCTATTATGCGTTTGGATGCATCTTATTCACGCTTACGGGATTAATCTTCATTGTGACTCCGTTTCTCGTTGATATGCTCTTCCAGATTCCTGTCATGGGGGCCTAATTATGAATGAAATTGTTCGGCGTTTTATAATGATGGTAGGAATTGTCGCAATAGGGACAATTCTGATCTTCTTCGATACAACCATTTACATAACTATCGTTGCCGCACTTGTGTTTGGCATTACTATGGCATTAGGTCTGGGATTGCTCAGTAAAGAGGATTTTATTCGTCTTAAAAACCGCAAGAAAAATCTCTCTACAAAAACAGAATCAAAAGAAGAGACGGAAAAAACAGAAACTCCAATAAAAACGGAAAAAACGAAAAAAACAGAATCCCCGAAAGAGAAAAAACCGAGCAGAATCGGAACATTTTTTTCACGCTTCCGTAAAAAAGAACCAGAAAATGTCCCATCCGTACAATCAAAAAAATCCCAAAAAGGTCGTTTGTCAGCTGGTTTGAGTGCAGCTCTGGGTTCTTTTGGCTCAACAATTGGCAAGGCACAGGATAAAAAACACTCTGAAAAAATTGATTCCCTCCTGAATTCAACGATCGATGAACCGTTGACAGCTTCTTCTGGTAGTGCAGGAAAACAGCCAAAATCAGTTCTTCCGGATGATATAGGTGATGCCACCGATGAGATGGGACTATTTGACGATCAGGACTTTACCGGTATGGACTCTCTTGAAATTGAAGGAGATGATAGTTCATTTAATTTTGAGAGTGTTCTTCCTACGGGGTCTCCTGCCGGAGCAAACGAGGATTCGGGCGGACTGAATCTGGATGATGAAATTAATGCGATACTTCTTGCGGGAAATGCATTTGAAGACGATGATTCGTTTTCGGCAGATGATTTTAATGATACCCTTTCTCCAAAACCTCCAATATCAGATGACCTGGGTTCACTTTCCGAAGAAGGATTATTCAACACCGATGAATTTTTTGTACAGGGCATTGAAGACGGACTCGATGAAGAATCGTTTATTAATCTCCCGAAAGGTCTTACTGAAAAGCACCATACTGCCTCCCTGACTGATTCTCTTAACGAACTTGATACGTTAAAAAATTTTGATTTGTCAACTAATGGGGATGATCCTTTTTCGGATTTAGATTTAATTGATCTCGATGAGCTTGAAATGGACGGTCTGTCTCTTGAGTCTGATGAAATTATCATCGAAGAAGAAGAAGATGTTAATGCGAATGGCATCTTTCCGGATGATTATGTTTCATCACAGGAAGCAGGTATGGGAAACAATGAGGGTACTATTCTTTCGTCTAAAGATTCTGCTCTTAATACTCCTGGGGTCCCCGAAGCAATATCATTCTCCGGAAAAAATGAATATGATGACATTCTAAGCCTTCTACAATCAGATATAAAAGTTGCAAAAAAACTACCTCAAAAAAGTCTTCTGCGTGACATGAATGATATAAAAGTCACTTCAGAAGAACTAGAGGAAGAACTCGGAACAGTTCTTCATTTGATGGGAGGAAAAATTACCCCCATTAGCACTATTCAGAACAGGAGTGAAGAATGACAGAAATCCCCGTTAAAATTGAAGTTGATGGCACATGGATAGCAGCCAAAATCGAGCTTGATGAAACCAGTATTCATCTCCCTGAACCCATAAACAAAAAAATTCCCATAAAATCGATTGATGATGTTCAGCAGAAAAAAAATGTTCTCACTATTTCTGTAGGAGATACTGATTATCGCATGGCAACCGTGCCGAAGGCCCTTACCATACTTAAACGGGTAATTCTGATGGGTTGTTCAGGATATCGTCTCATGGCATATTTTATATCCCCTGCCATCAGGGGTGGTGTAATGGTGCAATCTGCTGAATGGGAAAAAGGGGCAATTACGGTCCTACATACCGGCATTTGGTTTGTAAGCCGGGATAATCAGATATGCATTCCAATAGCAGATGTTTCGGGAATTGAACGGACCGAAAGAGATGTACAGGGAACTGACAAAGAGGTTGTAAAAATAGATCATGTTGAAAGTGGCGAGGTTTCAACAAGTTTTGTTCTGTGTCCCCCTACGACCCTTCAGGTGCTCTGTAACTACCTGACAGATGCCACTAAAGGAAGTTCGATGGATGGTGAACTTGATCCGCTCTCTGGTCAGGTTGCGATGCTTGTATACAGTGGAATGGACACCCATT
>JAAYIO010000143.1 GCA_012523385.1 Methanomicrobiales archaeon | reverse complement strand
TTTCACCACCCCAACAAAGCCCAGAGGTTTAATGGTCTTTCTATTGATCTCAAGAAACCGCTGTTGCTCGTTTAAATTCTCAAGGTATTGCAGGGTTTTTTCGGTAAGAAGGAATTTGTTATTTTCAAAGCTGTCACTCTTTGCAAGCTCATAGGGATAGCGTTCGAACTCATAGAGTGTTGCGATGGAAGCCATATTCCTCCTTAATCCTCTTCTTCCGGCTCCTCTTCATCCTCACCGGATGAATTATCCATTTTTGCCAGCTTTTTTAGCGCAGAAAGGAATACATCACCGTGGATTGGTTCGGTAAACATGAATGACCGGCCATCGGAATGAAGGGTTACAAAATCTTTTCCAATGACTTTGGCGAGTTTTTTCGGCGAGTCATAGAAGTACTCCTGAAGAAGAGGCAATACCTCATAATACCAGACAAATCTCAGCGATTCGCATGCATCCTCAGGTGTTTTTTCATCCGCCAGTTTTACAAAATAACTGTGGCCAATCTGATGATCCCGGTCGTATTCTTCGAGAATTGCTTCATTGATCTCTTCAAGAACCGCAATGGCAATCTCAAATATCTCCTCCACTTCAGGATCGTCATTATTGAGCAGAGTTCTGAGGACGTCTGAGTCGGGCATCATTTCTAAAAATCCGAACCGTCTCCTTAGGGCAATATCCACGAGAGAAATAGATTTATCCGCGGTATTCATAGTGCCGATAATAAAGAGATTAGGGGGTATACCAAACCGTTTTTTGGAGTACGGGAGCGTTGTTTTCAGGCAGTTTTTTTCACACAATCTTTTATCAGCCTCAAGAAGGGTGATGAGTTCACCAAAGATTCGGGAGATATCACCTCGGTTAATCTCATCGATAATTAAATAGAAGGGAACTTCAGAAACAAATTCAAGAGCTAAATTGCATTCTTCGTTGGATAATTCAGGAACATCTTTGCCTTTTGCCCATTTTTTATCAATTTCCGCCGCATGAAGAAGAACATTGAATGCTTGTTGGGCAAATCCCTTGAAAACACCGTCCTCGATCCGGTAATGTATGCACCCTTCATCATCTGTCTCAGGACGGAGTCCTTCGATAAAGTCTTCATAGGCAAAGGATGGATGAAATGTTACAAAGCGTGTATTGGGGATATGTTCCATGTCGGAATGGACGTTCGCGTCAGAGGGCCTGTTTGAATGAGCATCAATGTAGTGTTTGGCCTTGTAGGTCTTTCCTGTGCCCGGAGGGCCGTAAATTATCACCTGTTTCTTCCTTTCCAGTAACTGCTCAAGCATTGTCATATCCATTGTTTCTGCCACTCCAGTCTCTTTCATGAGTCTTTCATACTCATTCTTCGTTAGTTCAACAACCCGCCTCGAAAATTTACCCTTCAAATCTGTTGGAATGGGGATATTCAGATCCGTTTCTTTCCAGTCAATATTGTGATAATATGATTCCTGTGGTTCATCAGCGTAATATGTCTCGGAACTGAGGATTCCTTTGCCCACAATCCTCTTTTTTCCATCATTAATAAGGACAACATCTCCTTTTTTTAATGAGAACAGATATTTATAGAGTAAATATGGCTGTGAGTTGTCATCATAGGCATCATTGTATTTCTTTTTAAATTCGTCAAGGTCTGAAAATGCAAGAGCTTCCTCACAGAATTTTTCCAAAAATACTTTCCAGGAATCAAGATGAATACGATTTTCTTCTC
>JAAYIO010000142.1 GCA_012523385.1 Methanomicrobiales archaeon | reverse complement strand
GCATATGTAAAGGGTTCTGAGGCACGGGTATTCATTACGGTGGCAGGACTCTCGGCGGCACTCCCCGGCGTTGTTGCATCCCTGACAGATAAACCGGTTATTGGCGTCCCGGTTGCTGCAGGCACCCTTGGCGGTCTTGACGCACTCCTTGCAATAGTTCAAATGCCCACGGGCGTCCCGGTGGCCTGTGTCGGCATCGGAAACGGGGCCAACGCCGCCTATCTTGCGGTGCGTATCCTGAAGTGCTAAACGATAGAACCAACCCGAATATGATACTTTCTCCCTGAAATCCATGCGAATAGAAATCCATTTATACCGTTTGACTACTTTATTCAACTATTGATGAGGCGATTACCCTCCTGGATCCTGGCAGCAGGATTGATTCTGGTTCTTGTATCAATTCTTCCCGTAGCTGCAGCTGAAACCTCCATTAATGACCATATTATCTATATCAGTTCATACGGACCTGCTTACGTCTGGAACCAGCAAATCGAAGCGGGCATCGATGCAGCCATCAGCGATTCCGACCATACCCACCTCCAGCTTTCCATTGAATATCTGGATGCAAAAGTCATCGATGACCCCACTCATTATGACAACCTCTACCGAACTTTAGCCCACAAATACCGCACGGCGAGTCCGGATGCAATAATTGTATCTGACGATCCTGCCCTCCTCTTCATGAATGAATATGGTGAGCGACTCTTTCCAGGCGTCCCTATCGTCTTCACCGGAATAAATAATCCATCCAACCTGCCAGAGACCGGTGATGGAACGCCATTCTTTATCGGAACACTGGAAATTTTGCCTGTGCAGGAGACCGTTAATAGTATCCGGAAAATAAACCCACGGACAGACACCATCTACGTCATCCTTGACACTACCTATACGGGCCGTGCCATCCGGACACAGATCGATGAACAGGCCGCCGGACGCACCAACTCCATCACGTATCTCTATCCAAAACCAGGTGCAAACTTCAGTGCCATAAGTGCAGATTTGGCAGAACTGCCGGATACAGCGGCTGCTTTGATCCTGACATATTACCTCGCAGACCAAGATCTTACGCCCTACCATATCGATGAAATCTCTGCTGAACTCTCTGCGGCAAGTTCCATCCCCATCTACTCTGCAGTGAGTATATACAACAACAGAGGAGTGGTCGGCGGGGTGCAGATTTCACCCTATGATCTGGGATATAACGCGGGTAAGCATGCCTTATGGGTGCTGGATGAAAAACCACTCGCGGGCACAGAACCGGTCATCTACATGCCTGAAACCAGAACTGTCTTTGACTATAATGAAATGCAGCGATACGGAATCCTGAAATCCGCCCTGCCTGAGGGAGCCACGATCATCAACCAGCCGTCTGACTCAATTACCATCGACCGCGATGCCGCAATTATTGCTGCGATGATTATACTCATCCTTGCCATCCTCTTGATTATTTTCATTATTCAGAATAGGGCGCTTACAAAGACGCGGATCCTCCTCAGGGAGAGTGAAGGACTCTACCGCTCGGTTGTGGAAGGACAGAACGAGATGATCACCCGGTTCCAACCCGATGGCACTATCATCTTTGTCAACCAGGCATACGCCCGCTACTTCGGGCTGGATCCGGAAGCAATAGTTGGGAAAAAATTTCGCCCCCGTATCCATGAGGATGATAGGAAACGGGTTGCGGCTCACTTTGCCACCCTCAAAGGCGGCAATGCACACCATACGATTGAACAGCGTATCATACTGGACGATGGCAGAGTCCGCTGGCAGAGATGGGACGACCATGCCTTCTTTGATAAAGACGGAGTCGTGAAGGAGTACCAATCTGTCGGCATGGACATCACCGAGAGAAAAGAAGCAGAGCAGAAGATTCAGGATTCTCTCAGGGAGAAGACCGTGCTTTTGCAGGAAGTGCACCACCGGGTGAAAAACAACCTTGCGGTGGTATCCTCCATGCTTGAGATGCAGGCACTCAAAGAAGAGGAGCATGACCCTCATTTATCGGCCGAAATACGCGAAGCAGAAGGGCGCATCCGTTCAATGTCAGCAGTCCACGAAGAACTCTACCGCTCAGTTTCTTTCGGAGCGATTAATGTCCAGACCCATGTTGAACACCTGGCACATGATATCATCAGCACATTCCCGGATGCGGCAAAGGTCACCCTGAATGTATATACAGATGACTGCCACCTTTCATTGGAGAAGGCAATTCCCGTAAGCCTCATCCTCAATGAACTCCTCACCAATATAATGAAGTACGCATTTGTGGGGTCGACGACAAATATAATTACCATCCATATGATATGTGATAACGCAAATACGGTGCTCACGGTCAGTGACTCCGGGGTAGGTTTTCCGGACAACTATGATCCGGAACAGGCAACAACCCTTGGGATACAGATGGTGAAAACATTTGTTGAGTACCAGCTTGATGGCAGGTATGAGATTGAAACCGGGTCTGCAGGGACTACATGGACAATTCGATTTCCATCAGATACCAAATGAATTTCGTAATCTACAGGGGATAATCAGATAATAATGGAAGAGAATGAAAGGGGCTCCGTTGGCATTGTTGAAGACGAAGGAATGATTGCGATGCTACTACGCGAGTTACTGACACGTGAGGGGTTTGATGTCGTCTGCACCGTAAATAATGGCCTTGATGCAGTCAACTGCGTCAGAGAGAAATCCCCTCAGATAGTACTGATGGATATCCACCTAAAAGACGATATGGACGGGATTGAAGCTGCAATAGAGATCCGTAAATTCTCAGATATTCCCATCATCTTTCTCACCGCTAACAGCGACACCCAAACAAAGGAACGGGCCGAGGGCCTTATGCCATATATCTTCCTCCCAAAGCCAATAAATAAGAAGTTGCTCCTTACCGCCCTGAGACAGGCCATCCCTGTGTGAAAAGGTAGCCGAAGCTCTGTAATAATGCTCTCATATCATATCGAGAAATGGGCAGAACAAAAATAAAAATACTTTTTATTTGCTACTTTTATACACATTCAGGCCAACCTTGACGGTCTCGGCACCGGGGACAGAGACGTTGCCTTCACTCGTTCCAATCGTGATGGACTTACCTGATTTTGAAGGTCCAAAGTCCTTTGAAATATCAACTTTCATCGTTAGAATATTACCTTCGAGAGTCATCTCAACATTTTTCATGCTCTCGTTTATGATCTGCTATCACATGACCTTTTCTGTAAGGGGTGGGAGAAAGTGAGGCAGAGGACCACACGCGGTAAACAAATTCAGCAGATACTCAGGAGAGTTATTCGCGAGAACTAAATAACAAAAAGATAGTCCGGAAAGGCCCAATTCCTCTAATTAAAGAGAAAAAAGTGGTTACATAGCATGTGGCGCCATAGCGAAATCTTAGATTCAGAAGAGAGTGGGAAGGGGAAGGGCTTGCATAGCCCCCCGGAAAAATGAATCAGGCGGGGGAATTACCAGACCGTCTTGAGCCCGGTACCGGTCTCCTTCAGAGGCAATGTCCGGGAAAAGGTGTGCAGGGCTTTAAACCCGGTGCAGTGGCAGGCATGCAGAGATTCGAGATTCAACTCCTTAAGGAAGCGAGCTGTCAGGTCAATCCGTTCCTGATCGGCATGCATCAGATGCAGACCGCCGATGACAGAGCGGACACGGTCATCGCCACAGACTGTCCGGGCATAGGTGATGATATTTGCAATACCTGAGTGTGAACAGCCGCTGATGATCACGAGGCCGGTGTCACTTTTGTAGGCAAGCGCAGAGTCATCAGTCAGATGATCCGGTGACGTGGTGCCATCCGGGAGTGTCACCTCTGCATTCGGAGTAAAAGACTCCCATGCATGCACGCGGGGTATCTCCCCCAGAAAGACCAAGCGGTCGGTGATCCAGAACGGTTCTTTTGTGAGTCGCATCGTGCCAAAGCGGGCCAGAATATCAGAGCTAAAGAGCGTGCCTATCTCTGAACTACCGGGACGTCTCCGCGGCAGATAAGCCCCGGGGTGGGAGATAAAAAATGGCGGGCGGTGACCCCCCCCTTCGGTCGTCTCGTTCCCGAGTTCAGGCAACAATGCCTGCAGACCCCAGGTGTGGTCCAGATGCCCATGAGAAAAGACCACATGCGTTGCATCCGCAGGTTCGATGCCCATCCGGCGGGCATTATTCAGAAATACTCCGGAAAAACCGGTATCAAAGAGCACCCGTGCATCCCTGTCATGGATATATGCCGAAAACCCGGATTCCGATAAAAGATACCGGTCGGTGATGGCCGTGTTGTCGACCAGCAGTGTGCATTCCATCGCCATTGTGCTCATATTGGCGGGTAAGCATCTTAAAAGAAGGGTTCGGGTCAATCATTAGCGTGCCAATCACCTGGTGGTCTTTTTATCACTCAGGATACCATTGACCAGCTTTACGGCGCAGAGGTCCCCGCACATCGAACAGGTATCAATCTCTCCATCCCGTTCATGAATACGCCTTGCATACTCCGGAAACAGTGCAATAGAGAACTGGCGTTCCCAGTCAAGAGCACGGCGGGCATCTGCCATCTGCCGTTCCCCTTCAGTGAACCATTTTTCCGGGCGGCGGGTGGTGTCACCGATATGTGCGGCAAGTTTTGCCACCCGTGTCCCTTCCTCAATATCTGATAGATTCGGCAGGGCAAGATGTTCTGCAGGAGACACCATGCAAAGGAAGTCTGCACCGGCCATTGCAGCAATTGTTCCCCCAATGGCGGCTGAGACATGATCATATCCGGGAGCAATGTCGGTGACAAGCGGCCCCAAAAGATATAACGGAGCTTGTTCCGTCAGTTCTTTTATCATCTTGACATTGTAGGTAATCTGGTCTACCGGCATGTGACCCGGCCCCTCGATCATGCGCTGGACGCCCTGTTCCTGTGCCTGTGCGGCAAGGGTTCCAAGGGTGAGATACTCCACCGTCTTTGCCTGCCGTACGGCATCGACCACCGCACCGGGACGCATCCCGTCTCCGAGGGAGATACAGACATCTTCCTCTTTGAGGATCTCCAGCAGGTAGTCATACTCTGCATAAAGAGGGTTCTCCTCACCAGTTGCATCCATCATCGCCAGATGAAAGGAACCGCCCCGTGAGACAACACCCATCACCCGCGGGTCACGCCGCAGAGAGGCAAATGCCTCACGATTGACCCCACAATGGAGCGTGAGAAAGTCTACCCCGTCATGGCAGTGATCGCGGATGGTATTGAAGAGGATATCAGCGGTGATATCAGAGGCACTCCCCGCACGGCGCACCGCATCGTAAATAGGCACGGTACCGACGGTGGTATCCAGTCCAAGGATACTTTGGCGTATTGCCCGGAGATCACCCCCCGTGGAAAGATCCATCAATGCGTCCGCACCGTTTGCAAGGGCTGCCTTTCCCTTCTTCAGTTCAAGTGCCGGATCACACAGGGCACCCGAGGTCCCGATGTTCACATTGACTTTTACCCGACACCCGGACCCAATGGCACAGAGACGGTGTTCACGCTGCGGGTTATTCGGAACAACGACACGTCCCCGCACAACATCACGTGCCATCTTCCGGCCATCGAGCCCTTCTTTTCGGGCCAATGCCTCGATTTCATCCGGCACCCCAGAGAGGCACTCCCTGATAAGGGTCTGCATAACAACCATTTGGTAGCGCATCCTTATTATCTTGCATGCAGGTGAGATGGATTCCGGGACAAGGCTACTGGGCAAACGCCTATATCTGCGGAGAAGTGCTGATAGACGCGGGCGTAACCCCGATGCAGGTAGAGGCCTATGCCTCAGAGATTACAACGATTGTGCTGACACACTGCCATTATGACCACATCGCACACGCCCACCATATCGCTACTATGTGTGATGCAGATGTGTTCATCCATGAGGCAGCCGAACCTCCCCTGACCAATAAACGTGCAGAGACAACGTGCTCAGCATTGTTCGGAGAACGTTCTCCTGTTGTCCCCCTAACAGGCACTCTTAAGGACGGCGATATCATCGGTGGCCTAAAAGTGATTCACACACCCGGCCACACGCCGGGGTGCATCTGCCTCTGGGACGCTGAGGGTAAGAACCTCATCTCCGGTGACACGGTCTTTGCCGATGGCGGTGTGGGGCGCACCGACTTTCCCGGAGGTTCGCAGGAAGATCTCATCCATTCCCTTGACCGATTGGCGACATATGATGTGCAGAAGATCTGGCCGGGCCACGGGATGCCAGTACCTGAGAACGGATTTCGGCATATCGAAGCGTCGAGACGGATGGCCGGCTATTACTAACCCTATTTGAACTCATAATCAAAAGGCTGGACAAGAAAATATAGGAGGTAGCAATGGCAGAAAAAGGCATTTACTGCCTCATCCTGAATACGAGCGGGGCAACACTTGCGGTGGGTGCATTGGGTGAGATGACGTTTCCGGTCGGATGGTACATCTACGTGGGTTCGGCACTCGGTCCGGGAGGACTGGCACGGGTGCACCGTCATATTCGGGTGTATCAGGGAGAAAATGATCACCGGCCGCGGTGGCACATCGACCGCCTGCTTACCGACAAACGGTTCATGCTCACGACAGCAGTCTGCGGCGAGACCACCGACCGGCTGGAATGCACCCTTGCCCAGTCCCTTGGAGGACAGAATGTCCGGAGATTCGGGTGCAGCGACTGCCGGTGCACCTCACATCTGTTGTTCCGAAACGAGGAACCACAGGCAGAATGCTGCCAAGCTCTCAGCGCCTGCGGGTGCAGACCAGTGACGATACCCGTCTCTTTCTGCAAATAAGGGATATAAAATTCAGACATAACGCTCATATAATTTGGATTC
Source organism: Methanomicrobiales archaeon (assembly GCA_012523385.1). Taxonomy (GTDB): domain Archaea; phylum Halobacteriota; class Methanomicrobia; order Methanomicrobiales; family Methanomicrobiaceae; genus Methanogenium. Next base: position 1,984 of record JAAYIO010000142.1, on the reverse strand, counting down.
AACCTACCTGTATGAAAGTTCTGGGAATTTCAGGGAGCATGCTGCCAAACGGAAATACTGCATATCTTGTCAGGAAGATCCTTGAAGCAGTTACTCAAGCAAACGCAGAGGCTACCTGTGAGTTTGTTTCACTTGGGGGTCACCACATCACCCCCTGCACCGGGTGCCTCCAGTGCAGAGAGAAGAAGGAGTGTGCTATCACGAGTGACGACTGGGCAGATGTCGCAGAGAGAATGATGGACTGCGATGTGCTGGTCATTGGCACCCCGGTCTACTACTACGATGTCTGCGGACAGATGAAGAACTTTATTGACCGCACATACTCTCTCTGGCATGATCGCAGACTCTCGGGAAAATATGTGGTCACCGTAGCTGTGATGGGTGACACCGGGGCCGACCGTGCTCTTGAAACCCTCGAAGGATTTGCGAATGCTCACGAGTTCGTGTATGCGGGGTCTGTTACCGGCAAAGCGTTTCTGCCGGGGGAAATAGCCAATGACAAGGCGGCATGTGAGGACGCTGTCAAAGTCGGCAAGAAGATTGCCGCCCTCGGATAAAATAGTAGATTGACAAAGGCTCCTTCTTTTTTTCAACGCGTATCGCGAGATGTAAAACTACAGAGCACCCAGATACTGTTATGTGTTACCGGAGGCCCTGAACATGACCACAGAAAGACTGACTGAAATACCTATTCTGCCGGGCGAAAGACAGGATGAATGCCTCCGGTTCTTTGCCGCACGTACAGCAGAAGACCCATTCTCTGCAATTTTGTGTATGCCGACAATACGCCTTGCCTCCACCCTCCGGGGACGGATGATTAAAGCGGGTATCCCCCATATCCCTGCTCTTGCAGGAACACCCTCTGACGTGGCTAAAGCCATTCTCTTTCGGACGTCTCCCGATCTCCGCATCATTCCCGCAGAAGAGGCACGGGTTATTCTGCATCAGGCAATCCGGGCCCATCCGAACCGGGGTATCCTTACCCCGGGAGGAAAGGAAGGAGGACAACGCCTTGTTCAGGACCTCTTTCGCCTATTTGGAGTGTTAACCGAACGAGATATTGATTATCCTGCCTGCCTCGGTGCCGGCGCAGGAGAGAAGAGCCGGGTCATCGGCGATATATTTGCCGACTACCGGGCACGCCTTGAGGCCGAAGGGGCAGTAGACGCACACTCAGTCTGCGGTGCTGCTGCCGATGCCCTTGCCCGCTCTTCACTCCGGTTCTCCGGGTGTATCTATGGTATCCACGCGCCCCTGCCGGAGACAGAACGCTTCCTTAAAACACTCACCGGTGCCGGTGGGAAGTGGGCAGTCTTCACTCCGGCCGGTGCAAACCAAGCGATATTCGGGCCGGATGAGACCCCATCGACAGACAAGGGAGACGGACCGGAATGGCTCTTCTCTGACACCTCTGTGCTCACCCCTCCGGTGCCACTCTCCTGCGGCACATTCCCTGACCGTAGAAGTGAATTCCGTGCAGTGGCCCAGCAGATCACCGAGCTCATCCATGCCGGCACCCCTCCGGGAAATATCGCGGTTGCCCTGCCGGACATCCGGGCAGAAGAGGCACGCCTTTCAGCGATATTTGCCGATTTTGGAATTCATGCGGCTTCTTCTGCCACCCTGCCACTCGCGCAGGAACCCCTTGTGCAGGCTCTCCTGTTGCCACTTCGTATTGTTGCAGACGGTTTTGAACGTCAGGCGATTGTGCAGCTCTTCTCGCAGCCATTCTTCCGGTTCAGCGATGCAGACGGCGGAGTCGTCTCTGGAAGTGAAATAAACCATTTGGCCTGTCAGGCCGGTATCCGAAGTGGTGCAGCCCGCTGGGAGGAAGGATTTGCCCACCTAAAGGAACGTCTGAAAGAACAAAGTGAAAACCCGGATACCCCCCAGTACAGGCAGGAGGTTGCTGCACGCGACCTTGCGGCAACAGAACGGGCAGAAAGTACCATCGTTGCCCTTATCCATGATCTGCAGACACTGG